>NZ_BAAKJE010000268.1:0-7344 GCF_059704565.1 Massilia sp. NBRC 108631 | reverse complement strand
CGCTAGCACTACGCAACAGTCAAAGAAAAGGAAGGACTAAACACCTCTCGCTTCACCGGCCAAGATAATTGACGCCGACCGGACAAGATAGTTGACGCGAACCACTGCACTCAATAGCGTGTTTTCGGTCATGCGCGGAGCTGCCTTTGAGCACACAGACACCCAGCTGCATCCTCACCTGTTGCGCAACACCTTTTGCAACAGCTACCTCGACTGGCGAGTTGAAAGAACCAAAGTTGAGCTTGAACGCGCTACCGATGAACTGCGATATCTATGCGGGTGGCAGCTTAATTCAAAAATGCCGCAGCGTTATGCGGCCAAATGGATTGCTACCCAAGCAAATCTACAGAACCAAGCCCGCGTCAATGCCGCGTGGGACGACGCCAATGACACGGAGCCAGCGACATGAAGCAACGATTTATTGAAATACTCGGAACGGACTCCCTGGACGCTGAGAGCACCAGTAATTCTGTTGGGGTTCCTCCCAAGGTCCGTATTCGAACCCGCTTCGCCGAAGACAGCATTTTTGTCGATACGAGTAGCGACCAGTGGTTACACGAGCGCTACTGTGCAATCGATTGGCGGAGGTGCAGGCTTCATCCCAAAATTGAAAATGCCATGCGTCACTTCATTTGGTATCGGCTCGCGTCCAATTCGCCCTTGACCGCAAACGGCAACTTCAATCTATTAATGAGTAAGCAGGAGGTGTTGGGGCAGTATCCTTTCCCATGGTCAGCTGAAGCTTGCACTTCGATCCTGGGCGCCTTTCAATCTCAAAGGGATGTGTTCCTTACTTTCCGCATCTTTTATCGCTGGGCGGCGTTGAAGAAAATCGCGGGTTTCACGCGCCAGATATCGTCTCTTCTGGACGATTTTGCAGCGCCTGAGTACGAAACGTATCGATCAGTAAAATTTCGGGAAAACGTGTTTTCAGCGGCAGAGGAGAGCGCGTTTATTGCAGCATTGGACGACGCGGTCGACGAATCAAACTACTTCGCCCTCCGTGACAACGTCATGGCACACCTAAACTGGGAGCTAGGTTTGCGCGCGGAGCAGGTGGCCGGAGTTGAGGAACGCAACCTAAAGGAGGTTCCGGGACCAGGTGGCGTAAGGTATTTTCACTTGTCATTGATTCGGCTTAAGCAGCGCACTTACGAAAGCTCATATAGAAATCGCGTTGTGTCCGAACGCCTTGCAAAGAAGATTCAACAACTTATTTGGCTGAAGGCAGAACATTTCGGTCAACAGCCCGGGGAACGGCCTATCTTCGTCGATACGCGCAACAGGCGTGTATCGCCAGGGATGGTACGAAACGCGATCGTCCAGATATGCGAGAAAGCCCAACTCGATTCATGTTCAAGCACATTTCTTCGCCATAACATGGCCCAGAAGCTAGCAGACCAAGGTACACCTGGTGACCTGATCTCGGATATGTTGGATCACACAACAAAAGTTGCTGCTCGACACTACGTCGCTGCCACTCCTGCGATAGCAAAAATCAAGGCCAGGGCACTTGGGAAAAACGCGACTTATAAGGAGCTAATGAGCCTTATGACGGGAGCTCTCATCCATCGCAAAGAAGCAGATGATCCCACCAAAATTGTACGGGGAATGGTCGCTACAAGGTACATCGGAAACATTGGGGCCTGTGGACTGGAGACAGATACCGCATGCGCTAAAAATCCGATTTATTCCTGCTACACGTGCAGAAAATTCCATCCTTTTATCGATGGCGAACACGGCAATGTAGTCGCCGCCTTACGTAGCGAGGTGCAACTCATGCTTGATCAGTCTCTTGACTTGGGCGAAAACAAAGTCGTCCTCCAGCTGGAGAAAACTATCGAACATGCGAGCGATATTCTGGCGCGCTGCGAGGCACATGCGAGGGGGACGCTTTGATTATGGATGACTTCGTAGCGCGCCAGCGTCAATACTTCCAAGCGCTGAAAATTCCCGGGCAATGGGAAGATTCCCGTTGGAGCGCCGATTCATGGCTCGAAGCCCGAGGGCAGAAGTCCCGGCAATTTCCCTTCACGATTCTGGATACTGTGACTCCCCTCCCCCAACCCTTTAGCGATTTTGCAAAGGCCCTGTTCCTTTCCATTTACCAGCAAAAGCGCCCAAAATATGCAGCCTTAACTGCTTATCTGATCGGAATCAGGCGCCTATACAATTCTCTTTCTACGGCCGGCTGCGCAGATCCTGCGATCCTTACAAACGGCCATTTTCACGAAGTCGTGGAGGGACTGAAACGGCGAGAGTACAAGAACCTCTATGATGCAGCAAATTGCCTTCAAGTCATAGGAGTCGTCCTTGACAAGCACAGGTTGACCAAGCTGCCGATCGCGTTTGTCTGTAAGGTAGAGCCACCGGCGCCACGCCTACGCCATGACCCGAAGCTAGAACGGGAAGCTATGCCCTCGAAGCTACCAAGTAAGGAAGCAATGGTTGCGTATGCGCAGTGTACGAACAGTCCGATCAACGACAGAGAGGAAATTCTACTGCGGATCATTGACCTGCATATTGCACTGGGATCAAGAATCAATGAATCCCTGCTTATTCCGCTCGACTGTTGGGTTGAACGGGACGTCCGCGATAATCAGAACGCGGTAATAGTCGAGGCTGGCGAAGATTCTACTTACATCGAATGCGGCATCCGCTATTTCCCAGAAAAGGGGTTCGAGCCTAGTATCCACTGGCTGGCCGATTCCGACGTGCCATTGGCCAAGCGCGCCGTCGATCGCTTGATTTTCCTGACTAGGAAAGCGCGCGAGACTGCGGCTTGGCAGCATGAGAACCCAGGGCGGTTGTGGGACATCTCCCCACAAACGATCGTGTCACGTTCCTTTGTGCACCACTATGTAGGGGCCGCACAAGCATATAATTTAGACCGCCGCCTCAGAGAACTGGGCGTTAAACCTGTTCGCGCGGTACCGGGAAATTCAGAATACCTTGCAGGAGATATCGAGACAGCCTTCCTCCGAAGGCGGCCAACGCCGGTCGCCCTCCAAAAAGAGGGTAAAGTATTCCTGTCACTCCACCAGTGCTTATGCATTGCTTTCACGGGATATTTCAGGTTCAAGGAACGTGACGAGTCTGTAAACTATCTCTTGCCCACACTCGTTTCCTTTGCCGATATCAGTGGCGCCCTTGGAAACACAATTGCTCAATCGATTTTTGATCGTCGAAACCTGACCGAGGCAGATGGCAGCCGGATATCGTTACGCACACATCAGTCCAGGCACTGGCGGAACACCTTATATAAGCTAGGCGGCATGACAGAGATTCAGCAGGCATTGGCAATGGGGCGAAAGGACGTGCGTCAAAACAGCTACTACCAGCATGTAGCCCTGGATTCTGAGCTGGCCTTTCACTCAGCCTTCGTTGAATTCCAGTCCTATCATGAGAAGGTAAAGTACCTTCAGGCCGGCATCATTGACGGCACGATTCGTGGAGCGCTCGCCGACACTTATCACGACCTGGCCTCGCGCAACGCAGTCGAGGCTGCTGATTTCTTGGAGACGCATGCGGGTGGGGTACATGTCACCTTATGGGGAATCTGCACGAACGACTTTTCGCGTGAACCATGTCCCAAGCACCTCCAGTGTTTCGATAACTGCGGACATCTGCACCGGACAGGCGATGCAAAAGAAGCCCAGAACTTGGAAAAGCTGCTTGAGCTCAACCTGCAGGTGTTGAAGAAAATGGAGGCTGAATCAGACTCCGAAGCTGGTGCTGATAAATGGGTGGAAGAGCAAAGACGAAAAATTGACGGCATCCGTAAAGCCATCGCGATCGGCGAGCGGGTAACGAAGACCATTCCGATACAGGTTTTCCCCGGCGCCAAAGGCGCCACGGCGCCCGCCAAAACAAGACGCGGAAGCTCGGTCTGATGGCGGCACAAAAGCACCGAATCCCGCCAAAAGGCTCTGCTTTAGACCTGCTCCTAGATCAAGAACTTACATCGATGCTGGCCGACGGGATTGCAAAGTCACCGATTTCGTTCTCTGCCCTTACTGCTAGGCTGAGACTAAACAGCCGGTCGACCTTGCACACCCCAGCCCGCAAGGAAAAAATCCACCTCGCGATCCGAATGCAGCTCGAGGCTTCCGGGACCGTGTCACTTAAAGCCCAACGAAAAAGTCAGGCTGAACGGATCATCGAATTGGAAAGGCAGAATGCCGCGCTTCAGGCCGCTCTCGACCATCAAATAGAAAAACTGTGTAGGGTGGTTGCCAATGCGACCGCAAAAGGGTGGGACGTTGACCAGCTTCTGCAGCCGCTATTGCCCAACAACAGGAACCTGACAAAGTAAAGCTCCTGAGACATGTCGCTGAAGGCCGGGGCATTGGGAATGTCGACAAAATCCAACATCCCATCTCATGAACAGGGCTCGCATAAATTCAAATATGCTGCGATTGCTGCGACACGCTCGATATAGAGATTCGATCGAGATCCGGTGTGTGGCCCCATGCGGCGCGATGATGCTGTACGCAGCCTGCATCGCACCCAGCATTGTTATACAAAGCAGGCGGACGGCATCCACCTCGGGCAAAACAATATCTTTGGACCAGAAGTATCGCTTTTGATCCAGAGATCGGTCATACAGGTATCGCCGCGATCCTCTTAGGAGGCGTTATCCGCCATCCCGGCCGAGCTTGCCTCAGCCCTCCAGTGGCAGGTAAATCTGGTCGAACTTTTCCATGACATACCTGCTTTACGGCGCAGCAGGAGCAGTACGAGGTATGATCAGACACTTGAAACGTTTCCGCCGCTGAGGCGGTATCGATGCGGAGTGTCAATTTCCTGATGACTTGCCCGGTCTTATTTTGGTCGAAGCATTTGCATGCAGGACAGCGTGGGAGAGGCGATTGGCTGGACGAAAGCAGCACTATATACCGCAGTCGGTTCAACGCGCGTTTGAGGCGCGGCGTACCGGACTGAAGACTCAGGTGTACGTGTACCCCAAGGGCCGTGCACCGTATTTGACGTCGACCGAAGGCGCGGCAGCGGAACGAGATTTTTATTCCACCCCTCAGCCTAATTCGAAAGACACACTGGATGATCTCATCACCGACTTCGAATCGGATGAGCTCAATCAATGCCTCAATGAACTTCGGTCCGTAGAGCATGGTCCGGTCGATCCAGCAATGGCCTCCCTCGTCATGGCGCATCTGACTTTACGCACTGCGCATCTGCGGGGTACTTTTGATTCCGTGTTCCAATCTATCTTCGATCAGATGGCCTCGGCTGTCGATAAGACGGAGTCAGTGCGCAAACTTGTCGGCATCGATTCCCCGTCAGATAACCGTCTCAAGGAGGCAATTCGTTCTGAGCTGAGTGCGGTTGGCCTCGAGGCCTTGCCGCAGGACGATCGCAACACGATTGAACGCATGATCTCCTTTCGCCTCAGAGAGCGCTTCGATGCGCTCTTCGAGAATTCCAAGGATGTCGTGAAAAGAGGATTGGCTCAGATGATGAGTCAAGCGCCCGACACGGTGGCGAACACGCACAAGCGCGTATTGTCCGAATCACTGGTGTCGAGCGTGCGCTTCCAGGCGCTGCTCAAACTCCAGTGGCAGGTGGTCACAGCCGACACGAGTGACCGACGCTTCATGCTTCCTGACTGCGTAGCGATTGGCAAAACGGCAGTAGCTGATGATTTTTTACCGCTCGCCATGCTCGGCTCCGAAGATATCGCAACGGTTGTGATGCCCCTATCTCCGCAGCGACTCCTTGTAGGCGGCCCGCACCCTATGCCACAGGAGACGCTCAATTGTGCCTTCGCTGGCTGCAGTTTGAAATTTTTTATCAGCTCGCGCCAGGATGGCGACATGGAGAAGGCGGCGCAGCATATTGGCGCCTTTGCCGCCAGCATGAACTTGGACTTGTTCGAAGATGCGTTTGAGCCGAATCCAGAGCCGATGACACAGGGGCAATTTGAGGCACGGTTAAAAATTCGAGCTCCGTCAGGGAAAAGTGGCAACGCGATGAAGCGCGCGATTGCGGCGGCCGTGCGCGAAACGGTTGAGGCTCCGGTACTCTGTACGATCGAATCGGTGACCGTGACCACGAATATACGTGTCGCGATGGAGTCCGAGTTGAAGCGCGTGCCCAATGACCAGGAACTTCGCATTGCTGCGGCAGGTATTGTCTTGCCGGTCAAAAACGGAACACGATGGCAGTCTCGGATCATTCTCCCCCGTCGTATTGCGGAGTCCCTGTTGCCGAACGAGATGCCCGCAAAACAACGCCTTGGTCGGCGCGTGGTGAAGGTGAACCTGGGGCGCGCAGTCTACTTGGGATGTTGGGCTCGCCAGTATCCCGCCATTTTTGAACAACAGGCGCCCACACTTTGGCAGCACACGTTGTACGCCATCGCCTTTAACGCTGCGTCTCAATATGCGGGGGCCTTGGCCACCCATGAGGAAATGGAGGCAGTGCCGCTGGATGCCGAAGCGCAAAACGAGCTAGCGTCCAATATCACCACTGGGCTCAGTCAGCTGCTGCTAGTTCGTAGTGGATTTACAAGTCATCATAACGTCGACAAGCTGACAGCTGATGCTGCTGGCCCGTTGGACACGCTGCTCGGCAGCGTTGCCGCATTAGCCGGCTTTGCCGCGGCCGAAGGGTGCGCGCTCAATGACTACCCGCTAGTTGTGAAGGTCTTGGAGGCTGCGAATTTGTTCGACTGGGCTATCCTGTTCGCTAAGGATTTGGCGCGACATTATGAGTATCGTACGCGCTGGAGCTCTGCAGCCGACCTGGACCAGCTTGCCGAGCACGTTGAAAGGATTCTTTGGACAATCGGAGTGTCGGCTACGCCAATTGGAGAGTTGTACAAGATCAATGTCAGTGATGAGGGCGGGCTGGCCTTGATAGGTCGCATCCTCTCGCACTGAGGCGATGCTGTGGCACGCTGCACTCAGACGCATCATCAGCCAGTAGCGTCCTATTCAAGCCAACATGCCTGCTTTAGCTATTGGCTTCTTGATAACTTGATTTGATCACTGGTCTCCTTGATGCTGGGATTGATGCGACACGCTCGACATGGCCATTCGATCGAGACCCGGTTCATGAACGGGATAGAAGAGAAATAGGAACAAAACCTTTAAGAACCAATGATTTGCAGGTTCGGTGAACAACAGACTTGGGACGTAAGTTAAATGAGGTTTCCGCCGGACTCGCCTATCGAGGGCAATACGGACATGGTTGGAACGGCTGAAAATGCCTGCCGCACCGTAAGCGTCGACTCAGCACCGTGTTGAGTGCCGTAACAGTTTAGTTGATGATGGCTGGCCGCAGGCCAGCGTTCATTTATTTGCCAGCCACAAGGTGCTGGGA
>NZ_BAAKJE010000267.1:0-75078 GCF_059704565.1 Massilia sp. NBRC 108631 | reverse complement strand
TCCAGCTGAGCTACAGCCGCTATTTACTACTGGTGCATCTACAACGAAACTACGGAAAACTGGTGCGGCTGGCAGGAATCGAACCCACGACCCCTTGGTTCGTAGCCAAGTACTCTATCCAGCTGAGCTACAGCCGCAAAAAACGCTACACATCGATACAACACAGCAAGACTGGTGCGGCTGGCAGGAATCGAACCCACGACCCCTTGGTTCGTAGCCAAGTACTCTATCCAGCTGAGCTACAGCCGCCTGTCATTACTGTTACTGCATGCGCTGTACGATCAGCGCATTTTACTACAACAAACTGGTGCGGCTGGCAGGAATCGAACCCACGACCCCTTGGTTCGTAGCCAAGTACTCTATCCAGCTGAGCTACAGCCGCGTTGCAAACCGCTGATAACTTGCAGTTTTCGCTTTCTTTCTCTGGTTCCCCGTCGAAAGAAGCAAGATTATAGGCATATCCATCCTGCTTGTCCAGAGGGAAATCACTTCCGCGCAGCATATCCGCCTCATTCACCAAACGGATACTGTTCATCACGAACGGCAATTGGATTTTCCATGGGGCATCCCGCATAGTTGCACCTGTCTCCTCTATTCTCCTAACGGGAAATAGATTCAGCCCGCTCCCGCAGCGGGCTTTTTTTTCGCCCGTCGCTGGTGTAGCATCAGCCAAATAGTCAATTTCGCAACGACGGGCGCCCCGGATGACACAACAAGACAGCATCAGCCTGCATACCCTGCCGCCCCTGGACTGGTCCCGCACCGCGCTGGGGCCGCCTTCCTGCTGGCCGCCCTGCCTGCGGCTGCCGGTCGATATCCTGCTCAACTGCCCGCTGGCGATGGCCATTGCCTGGGGGCCGGAGAAAATCCTGCTGTATAACAGGGCCTATGCCTCGCTGATGGGCATGCGCCTCGAGTCGGTGCCCGGCGGCACCGTGCCCATCATGCAGCCGCCGGTGTTCGGCTGGAACGGCGCCGCCCTTGAAGCGGTCTGGGGCGGCGCGGCGCTGGCCTATGCCGGCCAGGCCATGCCCTTGTGGCGCGACGGCGCGCCCAGCGAACTGTTGCTGGACCTGCACTACACGCCGCTGCGCGACGAAGGCGGCGCGGTGCGCGGCGTGCTGTGCGCCATGCAACTGGCGGGCGCGCCCGCGCCGGCCGCGCAGGAGCCGCCGTCGCACGCCCGCATCCTGGTGGTGGAGGACAATCCGGACGCGCGCTACCTGGTGTGCGAGATGCTGCGCGCGCTGGGCTACGAGGTCGAGTCCGCCGGCGACGGCGAGCAGGCCCTGGCCATGCTGCGCGACAGCCGCTACGGCATCCTGTTCAGCGACGTCAGCCTGCCGGGCATGTCCGGCGTGGAGCTGGCGCGCACCGCGCTGCGCAGCCAGCCGCAGCTGCAGGTGGTGTTCGCCTCCGGCTACGGCGGCGGCTTCACCAGCCAGCTCGACTTCGCAGCCGTTTCCATGCAGAAGCCGTATGAAATCGACCAGTTGCGGCAAGTGCTGGCCAGCGCCGCCGCACGCGTACCAACGGTGCGGTTGTAAAGCGCACAAGACGGCTACAATGAAGCTACGGTCCGGTTCGGCCGTCCCCTAGATGCAGACACCGATGATTTACTGTGAACCCCACCACCGCGCAGCACAGGCGCCTACTTCCAGGAGAGCCTGAGTGGCCAAGCTCGACAAAGAAGAGGAAGCCCGCATGCACTCGGCGGCCATGCGCAGCGCCAACAGCGTGCTGCTGGCCCGCCAGCGCGCCGAGCACGAAATGCAGGAGGCACGCGAGGAACTGCGCCGTTCCAACGCCCGCATGAAAACCGTCCTGGAGAGCATTACCGACGGTTTCATCGTGCTCGACCACGACTGGACCATCACCTATATCAATCCGCAGGCTGCCAACATCATCCATCCGCTCGAGAGCGGCGGCCAGCACGTGCTGGGCAACATCCTGTGGGACGCCTTCCCCGAACTGCGCGGCACCGTACTGGAAGCGCAGTTCCGGCGCGCCATGGAAATGCAGCAGAGCGTAGGCTTCGAGCTGTACTACCTGCCGCGCCAGATCTGGCTCGATGTGCGCGCCTACCCGTCCGCCGAAGGCCTCACCAGCTCCATCCAGAACATCACCAAGCGCAAGCTGGACGAGCGCGCGCTGCGCGAAAGCGCCAACCGGCTGCAGGTGGCGCTGGCGGCGGGCAAGCTGGGCGACTGGCTGTGGGACGCCGGCACCAACCTGGTGACGCTGGGCCGGCGCGCCGCGGAACTGCTGAACCTGCCCGCCGAGACCAGCCTGACCTGGGACGCGCTGAGCGAACACATCCTGGAAGAGGACCGCGCCCCGGCCCGCGCCGCCTTCCTCGACGCCTTCGAACAGCGCACCGATTTCAACATCGAATGCCGGGTCGAGCGCGCCGGCGGCGAGCGCCGCTGGCTGTCCGTGGTCGGCCACGGCAACTACGCCGAGGACGGCGCGGTGCTGGGCATGACCGGCATGGTGCAGGACATTTCCGACCGCAAGGCCGCCGAAAACACCTTGCGCCAGAGCCAGGAAGAACTGCAGGCCATGGCCAACTCGATCCCGCAGCTGGCCTGGATCGCCCGCTTCGACGGCGCCGTGGTGTGGTACAACGAGCGCTGGTACGAATACACCGGCCTGGCGCGCGACGACGCGCCGCCCACCGGCTGGGAAGAAGCGTACGACCCGGAGACCCTGCCGGCGATCCGCCAGCACTGGCAGGAATCGCTGCGCACCGGCATGCCGTTTGAAATGGAATTCCCGATCCGCGGCGCGGACGGGCACTTCCGCTGGTTCCTGTCGCGCGCCAACCCGGTGCGCGACAGCACCGGCCGCCTGGTGCGCTGGTTCGGCACCAGCACCGACGTCGACCAGGTCAAGCGGGTGCAGGAGGCGCTGCGCGACGAGAGCGCCATCCTGGAGCTGCTGAACACCACCGGCAACGCGCTGGCGTCCAAGCGCAACCTGCGCTCGCTGCTGCAGGAAGTCACCGACGCGGCCACCCGCATCAGCGGCGCCCGCTTCGGCGCCTTCTTCTACAACAGCACCAGCGCCGACGGCGGCGTGCTCACCCTGTACACGCTGTCGGGCATGCCGCCCGAGGCCTTTGCCCACTTCCCCCACCCGCGCGCCACCACCCTGTTCGGCCCCAGCATGCGCGGCGAAGGCACGCTGCGCAGCGACGACCTGCTGCGCGACCCGCGCTACGGCCGGAACCCGCCCCACACCGGCGTGCCCAAGGGCCACCCGGCCGTGCGCAGCTACCTGGCGGTGCCGGTGGTGTCGCGCTCGGGCGAGGTGATCGGCTCGCTGTTCTTCGGCCACCCCGAGCCGCACATGTTCAACGAGCGCACCGAGCGCATCATCGGCGGCATCGCGGCCCAGGCCGCCGTGGCAATCGACAATGCCCGCCTGTACGAAGCGGCCCAGCAAGCCGCCGAGGAGCGCAAGATCCTGCTGGACAGCGAACGCAGCGCGCGCGCCGAGGCCGAGCGCACCAGCCAGATGAAGGACGAATTCCTGGCCACGCTGTCGCACGAGCTGCGCACGCCGCTGACCGCCATCCTGGGCTGGGCCCAGGTGCTGCGGCGCGGCAGCCGCGACGAGGCCGACCTGCACCGCGGACTGCAAACCATCGAGCGCAACGCCCGGGCACAGGCGCAGCTGATCGAAGACCTGCTGGACATGAGCCGCATCACCTCCGGCAAAGTGCTGCTGGATATGCAAACCCTGTCGCCGCTGACGGTGGTCGATGCTGCCATCGAGACGGTGCGCCCGGCAGCCGACGCCAAGGGCATCCAGATCGAACGCGACTTCCACAGCACCGGCCTGGTAGCGGCCGACCCCAGCCGGATGCAGCAGGTGGTCTGGAATCTGCTCACCAACGCCATCAAGTTCACGCCCAGGGGCGGCGCGCTGCGGGTGTCGGTCGGCGAGGCCGAGGGCCATGTGGCCATCACCGTGGCCGACACCGGCATCGGCATCCGGGAGGAATTCCTGGCCCACGTGTTCGAACGCTTCCGCCAGGCCGATTCCACCACCACGCGCCGCCATGGCGGCCTGGGACTGGGGCTGTCCATTGTCAAGCACCTGGTCGAGCAGCACGGCGGCACGGTGTCCGTGGCCAGCGCGGGCGAGGGGCGCGGCGCCAGCTTCACGGTCAGCCTGCCGCTGGCCACCGCCCCCGGCGGGGCGGCGCGCCAGGCCCGCGCGCAGGCGCCGCAGCCGCCTCCGCTGCCGGCTGTGCCGTCCGACAGCGGCCTGCGCGACCTGGCCGGCATGCGCGTGCTGGTGGTCGACGACGAAATCGACGCAAGAGACCTGATCAAGCGCATACTGAGTGACTGCAACGCCACCGTGCTGACAGCCGCCAATGCGGCCGAGGCGCTGCAGCTGGTGCAACGCGAGCGCCCCAGCCTGCTGGTCAGCGACATCGGCATGCCGGACGTGGACGGTTTTGAACTGCTGGCCCAGGTGCGTGCACTGGGGCCGGAACGCGGCGGCGCGGTGCCGGCCATCGCGCTGACCGCCTTTGCCCGCTCGGAAGACCGGCTGCGCGCCCTGGAGTGCGGCTTCCGCGACCACGTCTCCAAGCCGGTGGAACCGGCCGAACTGGTGCGGGCTGTTGCGCTGGCGGCACAAAAGCGATAATTTTTTACCAAGAGAAATCTTTGTTGCCATAGGGAATAACTTGCGCTCCTACCTGAAGACGCGGCGCTGTCCTACAAGCAACGCTGCTATCCTTTGCTAAACTTAGAGCTTAAGAAATATGACCGCCCCAACTGTTTTGACGAGACATTACTATGCCTAGCCCGGACGAAATTCTGAACGCCAAGATACTTGTGGTGGACGATTGCGCCGACAACATCGACCTGATGCTTGAGATCCTGCGCGATGCCGGCTACAGCAATGTCTCGTCCACCATGCTGCCCGAGCAGGTATGCGGCCTGCACCGCCAGCACTGCTACGACCTGATCTTGCTGGATTTACAAATGCCCGAGCTGAACGGCTTCCAGGTCATGAAGGGACTCAAGGAGATCGAGCAGGACGGCTATTTGCCTGTCCTGGCGCTGACCGCCCAGCCCAGCTTCAAGATCGCCGCGCTGGAAGCGGGCGCGCGCGATTTCATCAGCAAGCCTTTCGACCTGCTGGAAGTCCACAAGCGCATCCACAACATGCTGGAAGTGCGCCTGCTGTACAAGGAGCTGGCGCAATACAGCAAGCAGCAGCAGGAACTGGCGCTGCACGATCCGCTCACCGGACTGCCCAACCGCCGCCTGCTGGAAGACCGCATCGCCACCACCTTGCAGCACGCCGCGCGCCACCAGCACAAGGCCGCCGTCATGTACCTGGACCTGGACGGCTTCAAGGCCATCAACGATACCCACGGCCATGCCTGCGGCGACGAGATCCTGAAACTGGTGGCCGGCCGCCTGGTCGGCTCCTCGCGCAAGGAAGACACCGTGGCCCGCGTCGGCGGCGACGAATTCGTCATCGTGCTGGGCGAAGTGGGCAGTTTGTCCGACGCCCAGGAACCGGCTTCCAAGCTGATCGAAGTAGTGTCCGAGCCCTACCAGGTGGGCGCACTGACGCTGAAGCTGTCCACCAGCATCGGCATCGCGCTCTATCCCGACCATGCCGACAACGTGCAGGCCCTGATCGAGAAAGCCGACCAGGCGCTGTACGACGCCAAGCGCGGCGGCAAGAACCGCCACTGCGCGGCGCAGCCCGAGGCGGCCGCCGCCGAGGCCTACATCCCCAGCCATCCGGCCTTGCACAGCGCTTCGGTCGCGTGAACGCCGCGCGCCACGCAGCAAGGCCGCGCAGCGAACTGCGCGGCCCCGGTGCGCCGCACCGGCGCGGGCCGTATCAGTGCGCGGCGGCTGTTTCCTTGGCCGCGCCCTCTTCCGTGGACTGTTCGACTTTGCCGGCATGCTGGTGGTCACTATGCGCGTCCACCATCTCCGGCGCCACTTCGATGCGGGTAATGCCGGCATCGACCGAGATCGGGTCGCTGGCCGGGAAAGTCATTTCCACCGCTTCGTCCAGCAGGGTTTCCTTGGCGATCTGGGCCGGCGTTTCCTGCTCATGGTCGGCCAGGATGGTAATCGCCTGCGCCCACTTGACGAAGTCCAGCTCGGCCAGCTCGCGCACCGTGCTGACGTTGAAAGCCTTGGCCAGCGCCTTCGCGTCGGCGGCGCTGACGCCTTTCAGTGCGCTCACCGGCGCTGCCGCCAATTCGCGGAAGCACTTACCCATGTATTCTTTGTCCACAACGGTATCGATATTCATGATGCATCCTTTCCAGGGGTTGGTCGGCACGGCACGACTATGGCACGCGCAACCGGCGCTGTATGTGCGCAGCCGAACACTGGCCGCGCGCGATAGCCGTGCGCGCTTTTGACTTTCACTTATCAGGTTGTTATGATCGGTCAATAGTTTGTCAGGCGAAATTCTTCCTTTCCGTGGCTCCAACAACAACGTGCCTAAAGTAGACAAACCCAAAGTCCTGGTCGTCAACGACGACGCCAACAGCCTGTTCGCGTTGACCAGTTTGCTGGCCCAGTGGTCGGAGCAGGAAGGCTATGATGTCCTGGCTGCGCGCTCGGGCGAGGAAGGCTTGCGCCAGGTGCTGATGCACGATTTCGCCGTGATCCTGCTGGACGTGAACATGCCCGGCATGGACGGCTTCGAGACCGCCGAGGCGATCCACCAGCGGGCCCGCTCGGCCGACATCCCCATCATCTTCGTGACGGCCTTCGTGGCCGACGAGCTGGACCGCCTGAAGGCCTACCAGCGCGGCGCGGTGGACTTCCTGTTCACCCCCGTCATCCCGCAAATCCTGCACGCCAAGATCTCCGTGTTCGTGGCGCTGGCCGTCAAGAACGAAGAGCTGAAGCGGCAGGCGCGCCAGCTCAGCCAGCGCACCACGGAGCTGACCGCCACCAACAAGAAGCTCACGCGCGAGATCGAAGAGCGCAAGATGGCCGAGCAGCAAAACCATGCCAAGGACGAATTTTTGGCCATGCTGGGCCACGAACTGCGCAATCCGCTCAGCGCCATCAGCAGCGCGGCCTCGCTGATCGCCCTGCCGGGCGTGGCGGCCGACGCCGTGGCGCGCGCCAAGCACATCATCCAGCGCCAGAGCCGCCACCTGGGCCGCATCGTCGACGACCTGCTGGACCTGAGCCGCGCCATGTCGGGCAAGATTCTGTTGAACCGGGCGCCGCTGGAACTGTCCGGCCTGCTCAGCACCTGCCTGGAAACCTACCGCACCACCGGCCGCACCGCCGGCTACGCGGTAACGCTGGAAGCGGGGCCCGGCTGGGTGCATGGCGACGCCACCCGGCTGGAACAGCTATTCTGCAATTTGATGGACAACGCGTTGAAATACACGCAACCCGGCGGCAGCATCGCGGTCTGCTGCGAGGCGGACGGCGACGACATGCTGCTGTCGGTGGAGGACAGCGGGGTCGGCATACCGGCCACGCTGCTGCCCCATGTTTTCGACGTCTTCGTCCAGGGCTCCAGCACGCTGGACCGCGCGCAAGGCGGGCTGGGCATCGGCCTGGCGCTGGTGCGGCGCCTGGCCGAACTGCACGGCGGCAGCGTCACCGCGTTCAGCGGCGGCAGCGGCGAAGGCAGCATCTTTACCATCCGGCTGCCGCGCGGCGAGCGGCCATCCGAACCGAGGCAAGAGATTATGAACACCCCAGAAACCGGCAAGCCCACCGTGCTGCTGATCGAAGACAACGACGACGGCCGCGAAATGATGTCGATGATGCTGAGCTGCTACGGCTATGAAGTGCGCAATGCGGCCGACGGCCTGCAGGGCCTGGAGCTGGCCGCCACCTACCGCCCTGACCTGGCGCTGGTCGACATCGGCCTGCCCGGCATCGACGGCTACGAGGTGGCGCGGCGGCTGCGCGCCAGCGAGGACACGCGCGGCATGAAGCTGATCGCGCTGACCGGCTACGGCCTGGCGGAAGACCAGCGCCGCGTGCTGGAGGCCGGCTTCGACATGCACCTGGTCAAGCCGGTCGACATCGACAACCTGATGAAAGCGATCGGCAGTTGCGCGGCCCCGGCAGGCGCCGGCGCCGACCCGGCCATCGCGCGGCCGTGAGCATGCCGCACGCCATGTGGCAGTGCGACAAAGAAAATCAACCTCAGGTATGATCGCCGCATAAAAACAGATCATCTTACTCTGAGACCCTTCTTATGTCCGCACAGGCACATCCCGCCCCTTACGACAGCCAGCGCGCCGCCGAGCTGAGCGAACTGCTCGGCCACGTCAACGCCTGCTGGGACAACGAGCGCCGCTCGCTGTCGCGCCAGCTGCACGACAGCATGGGCTCCTCGCTGACGGCGCTGACCATGCACCTCGGCCTGCTGACCCAAAAGCTGCCGCCGGATCCGGCGCTGCTCGAGCGCGCCACGCAGATGAAAAATCTGCTGCACACCATCATCGAAACCAACCGCCAGATGCAGCACCGGCTGTGGAACGACAAGCTGGAATTCCTCGGCGTGCGCGTGGCGCTGGGCGAGCTGGTGACGCAGTTCGGCGAACAGCACGGCGTGGCGGCCAACTGCAGCCTGCCGGAGGACGAGCCGCGCTGCCCGCGCAGCCACAACGTGGTGCTGCTGCGCGCGCTGGAGGAAGGCTTGCGCAACATCGTCAGCCATGCACGGGCCAGCACGGTGGACGTGATCGTGGACGACAACGACGACGCAATCATGCTGACGGTGAAGGACAACGGCGTGGGGCCGGCGCCGCAGGCGGACGTGATCGGCGCCGACAGCGCCAAGCATGGCCTGCGCGTGCTGCGCGAACGGGCCGCCTACCTGGGCGGCACGCTGACCCTGGTGGCCGGCAGCGGCGGCGGCGCCGTCCTGACGGTGGTCTTGCCCAAGCCGGCGCCCTAGCGCCCGGCCGGGCTGGCCCTGGCCGGCTGCAGCCCTCCCCTAGTGCAACTTCACCAGCGGCGTGGTGCGCTTGATCAGGAAGCGCGCCAGCGCCAGCACGCCGGTGCGCACCGTGCCCAGCACCGCCTGGTGGTGCATCAGGTGCAAGCTGGTGTACATCAGCCGCGCCACGAAGCCGTCGACAAACCAGCTCAAGCCCTTTAGCGAACCCATCAGGCTACCGACCGACGAGGTCTGGCCGAACGACACCAGCGAGCCATAATCCTTGTAGACATACGGCGCGCTCGGCGGCGCCTTGCCTTGCGCCTGGCGCAGCAAGGTCTGCACCAGGTAGCCGGCCTGCTGGTGCGCGGCCTGCGCGCGCGGCGGCACCGGCTTGCCGTCCCCCCCCAGGCACAGGGCGCAGTCGCCCAGCGCGTAAATGCCGGTCTGGCCCTTGACGGCAAGGTGGCCGTCCACCTCCAGCTGGCCGCCCTTGGCGGTCGGCAGGCCCAGCGTGGCCAGCAGCGCGGGCGCCTTGATGCCCGCCGCCCACACCACGATGTCGGCCGCGTAGTGCGCGCCCTCGCCTGTCGTCACACGCTCGGCGTCGATGGCTGTCACGCGCGTGCCGGTCACCACCTTGATGGCGCGCTCTTGCAGCAGTTTGAGGGCGGCTGCCGATACGCGCTCGGGCAGCGGCGCCAGGATGCGGGGCGCCCCCTCCAGCAGCGTGATGCGCACGTCCTGCTCTGGTTTCAGGTGGCCGAAGCCGTAGGCGGCGTACACCCCGCTCGCTTCGCGCAATTCCGCCGCCAGCTCGACGCCGGTGGCGCCGCCGCCGATGATGACAATGTCCACCCCCGCCCCGGCCGGCGCGGCCGCTGGTTCGACCACCTCGGTCGCGCCCGGCGCGCCCTTCTTCAGCGCGGCCTTGGTCAGCAGCTTGAGCAGGGTCAGCCGGAAGCGCTCGGCGTCCTCGGTGGCGTTCAGGGAAATGGTGTGCTGCTCGGCGCCGGGCACGCCGAAGTAGTTGGAGGTGCTGCCGATGGCCAGCACCAGCGACTCGAAGCCGATGCGCCGTTCGGGCAGCAGTTCCTCATGCTCTGAGGTGGCGATAGCCGCCACCGTCAGCTGTTTGCCGGGCGCGTCGAGCGCCGTCAGGGCGCCATAGACATAGGTGAAACCGTTGTCGTGCGCCAGCATCTGGTAGGACAGGCCTTCCTGGTGGATATCCAGGGTGCCCGCCGCCACCTCGTGCAGCGAAGGTTTCCAGATGTGGTACAGCCGGCTATCGACCAGCATCACCTGCCGCGGCCCCAGCTTGCGGCCCAGTTTGCAGGCCAGCTCCAGTCCGCCGGCCCCGCCTCCCACGACGACGATTTTGCTATGCATGTGGCTCCTGAAGTGGATCGAACTCAGTCCTTGCCGTGGCCCTTGCCGTTGCCGTGGCCATTGCCATGGCCGTTGCCATGGCCCTTGTCGTGTTTGTCGTGTTTGTCATGCTTGTCGCGGTGGTCGTCGCGATGGTCGTCCCGGCGGCCGTCATGCTGGCCGCCACGGCCGTGTTCCGTGCGGTAGCGCGGCGCATAGTCGTTCACATACCAGTCGTCGCGCACGAAGTAGACGCGGCGGCCGCAGGCGTTGTACGCGCCGCAGTGCTTCGACCACTTCTTGGCATGGCCGGGCGGCACGCGCAGGTACAGCGGCTGCTCGATCACGCGCACCGGGCGGTGCACAATGATGGGTTCCGCATAGATGACCGGCGGCGGCGCCATGTTGCCCAGATCGATACGGCCGTAGAAGCCGGGCTGACCCACGCTGATGGAGACATTTTGCGCAGCGGCGGTCAGGGAAATTGCCAGCAGGCTGGCGGCGATGAGGAGTTTTTTCATGGTGTCATCTTATGGTTATGGGTTTACTGCACCTTTATTCTAAGCCGACAGTGACTTTCCGTATGTACGCTTGCGCACACAAGCTACCAAATTTTGGCCAAAGGCAACACTACGCCGCTGAAAAACTGCCACTCGGGCGTGGCCCGGTTCAAGCCGCGCGCCAGGCCGAAGTCGATGGCCAGGCGCGGATGGGGACTGTAGGCGGCAGCCAGCAGCAGCTGCGCCGTACTGCCCGCCCCGCTGCGGCGCGTGCCCGCCAGTTCGGCCGTGGCCCCCCATTGCGCGTCCAGCGGCACCGAGAACGATGCCGAGGCGCCGCGCTGCACGCGTCCCAGTCCCGCTTCTGCGCCCCCCAGCCGGGTCAGGTTCAGATTGGCGTCCATGTGCACGGTGCCGAAATCGCGGCTGACGATGCCGTTGATGCTGTAGTCCGCGCGGCCGCTGCCGATGCCGTCCCGCGCCGTGGGCGCCTTGGCCCCCAGCTCCAGGCCCAGGCCCGGGCCGCCCTCGCCGCCGGCGCTCCAGGCGCGCTTCAGCACCACCAGCGTGTCGCCCGCGCCGCGCAGCCGGGGCGCGCCGTCCTGCCGGTCCGACACCCAGGCTTCGCCGCCCAGCAGCACGCCCCACTGCGGGCTGAACGCCAGCTTGAGGGTATAGGGCAGGCTGGCGCGGCGCGCCCCGCCGTCGCGGCTGGCCAGTCCGCCCAGTTCCAGTTCCAGCTGGCCGGGAGCCGGCAGTTGCGCCGGGCTGGACACCGACGGGCGGTATGGCAGCACCGGCGGCGCGCTGCCGGTGCTGTCGTCCCCCGCAGCCTGCGCCATCGCCGGCCCGCACCCCGCCGCCGCCAGTCCCAGGATGGCAGCGGCCAGCGCGCCCCGCCGCATCGTCATTCGCAGTCTCATCAGTCCTCCGAGTCGATACCGCAGCCTACCATGCCTGGCCGGCATTGCAATTCAGAAAAATACCATGGTAGACTAATGATTAGATATCTAACCATTAGCCCATAGACATGTCACTTTCCCTCGACGAACGCTTCTCGCACGCCCTGCACACCACCGCCCGCGCCTGGCGCCTGGCGCTGGACCGGCGCCTGAAAGACCTGGGCATGGGCCAGGCCAGCTGGATGGCGATTGCCGCCGTGGCCAAGGCCCAGCCGCTGTCGCAAACCGAACTGGCGCGCCACCTGGGCGTGGAAGACCCCACCATGGTTGCCATGCTCGACCGCCTGGTGAAAGCCGGCTACCTGCAGCGCACGCCGTCCGGCAGCGACCGCCGCGTCAAGCTGGTCAGCCTCACGCCGGCCGGCCAGGACATCTACACCCGCGTGAAGAAGGAAGCCAACGCCTTCCGCCAGGAGCTGCTGGGCGACACCGATCCAGCCACGCTGGCCATCGTCACCGGCTTTCTCGAACAGCTGCAAGCGGCGGTCGAGGCCAAGCTGTGAGCCCTGCCGCCGCAGCCGGTCCAGCCAGGCAAGCGCCGCTGAACCGGCGCATGATCACGCTGTCCATCATGCTGGCCACCATCATCCAGGCGCTGGACGGCACCATTGCCAACGTGGCGCTGCCGCATATGCAAGGCAGCCTGTCGGCCTCGCAGGATCAGATCACCTGGGTGCTGACCTCCTTCATCGTGGCCGCCGCCATCGCCACCCCGCTGACCGGCTGGCTGTGCGACCGCTTCGGCCAGAAAAATGTGTTCCTGGTGTCGGTGGCAGGCTTCACCGTGGCCTCGGTGCTGTGCGGCCTGTCCGCCACGCTGGGCGAGATCGTCGCCGCCCGCCTGCTGCAGGGCGTTTTCGGCGCCGCGCTGGTACCGCTATCTCAAGCCGTGCTGCTGGACATCAACCCGCGCGAAAAGCACGGCTCGGCCATGGCCGTGTGGGGCATGGGCGTGATGATAGGCCCCATCCTCGGTCCCACGCTGGGCGGCTGGCTGACCGACAGCTACGACTGGCGCTGGGTGTTCTTCATCAACGTGCCGGTGGGAGCGATGGCGTTCTACGGGATCTGGAAATACATCCATCCCACGCCCGCCGCGCGCAGCATGCGCTTCGACGCCTTCGGCTTCGCCACCCTCAGCCTGGCCATCGGCGCGCTGCAGATGCTGCTGGACCGGGGCGAACAGAACGACTGGTTCGCCGCCACCGAAACCTGGATCGAAGCGGCCGTGCTGGCGCTCAGCCTGGCCTGGTTCGTGGCGCATACCGCGCTCACCCCAGCCGGCAAGTCCTTCTTCAATTACCGCCTGCTGAAAAACGCCAACTACGTGAGCGGCCTGCTGTTCATCTTCAGCGTCGGCCTGGTGCTGTTCGCCACCCGCGCGCTCACGCCCTCGCTGCTGCAGGGGCTGATGGGCTATCCGGCCGCGCTGGCCGGCCTCGTCACGGCGCCGAGCGGCCTGGGCACCATGGTGGCGATGCTGCTGGTCGGGCGCCTGGTGGGCCGCTACGACGTGCGCCTGCTGCTGGCCATCGGCTTCGCCGTCACCGCGTTCTCGCTATGGCAGATGAGCGGCTACACGCTGGTGCTGTCCGCCGCCGACATCGTCTGGCCGGGCGTGATCCAGGGCTTGGGGCTGGGACTGGTGTTTGTACCGCTGAGCGCGGCCACCTTCGCCACGCTGGCGCCCGAAATGCGCGCCGAAGGCACGGCGATCTACAGCCTGGTGCGCAACATCGGCAGCAGCGTCGGCATCGCGCTGGTGCAGACGCTGCTGGTGCGCAACACGCAAACCGTGCATGCGGCGCTGGTGGAGCGCGTGGCCGTGACCGACACCGCGCCCGACGCGCTCGCGCTGCTGAACGCGGAAGTGACGCGCCAGGCTTCGATGATCGCCTACGTGGACGACTTCTGGCTGATGACGCTGCTGACCCTGGCGGTGATTCCGCTTCTGCTGCTGGTGCGTCCCGCAGCCAAAACCGCCGCACCTGCGCCTGCCGGCCATGCGGCCATGGATTGAGACTATGAGAACAAGTACTCCCCTGCTCCCGCCGTCCGCACTGGCCAGCGCCCTTGCCTACGCGTTCGCGCTGGCCGGCTGCGCCCACGTTCCCGCCGAGCGCACTGCCCCGCTGGCGCAACGCGACGTGCCGGCCGCCACGGTCGCCGCCGACATCAAGCTGGCGCGCGACGGCTGGCCGGAAGCGCGCTGGTGGGAGGTCTACCACGACGCCCAGCTGGACCGCCTGATCTCGGCCGCCCTCGCCGCCAGCCCGGACCTGGATGCGGCCGCCGCGCACATCTCTGCGGCGCATTCTTCGCTGGACCGCACGCGCGCGGCGGCGGGGCTGGAAGCCGGCGTGTACGGCGGCATGAACCGCCAGCGCTACTCCGGCACCGGCCTGTTCCCGGCGCCCATCGGCGGCAGCTCCTTCACCGAAGAGACCGTGCGCGTGGAAGCGCGCTACAACTTCGACTGGTGGGGCCGCAACAAGGCGCAAGTGGCGGCGGCGGCGGGCGAGCTCAACGCGCACCGGGCCGGCTACGCGCAAGCCGAGCGCGCGCTGTCGGCGGCCATCGCGCAAAGCTACTTCCGCCTGCAGGGCGGCTGGGCGCGGCGCGCCAACCTGGAACAGCTGATCGCCGCGCAGCAGGCCGTGATCGCCGATGCCGCCAAGCGCATCGCGCGCGGCCTGGGCGTGCAGGACGAAGCGCGGCAAGCCGGCGCCGAGCTGTCGCAGCTCAGGCAGCAGCTCGCCCAGCTTGACGGCGACAACCTGCGCGAACGCGAGGCCCTGCGCGCCCTGCTCGGCGGCGACAACGCGCCGAACGCCGGCCAGTCCGACGCCCACGCCGGCGGCACGCGTGCACCTGGCACGGCGGACGCTGCAGCCCCCGCTGCGCCCCGCGCCAGCACAGCGCAATTGCTGGCCGCGCTGCAGCAGCGCGCACTGCCCGAGGGGCTGCACGCGCTGCCGTCGCGCCTCGGCATGGAGCTGCTGGCGCGCCGGCCGGACCTGCAAGCCGCGCGCTGGCGCGTGGAAGCCGCGTTGAGCCGCATCGACGCCGCCAAGGCCGCGTTCTACCCGGACATCAACATCAGCGCCGCCGCCGGCCTGAATTCGATCTCCCTTGAGCGCCTGCTGGAAGCACCAAGCCGCACGCTGTTCGTCGGCCCCACCATCACCCTGCCACTGTTCGACAGCAAACGCCTGGCCGCGCAACTGGAAGGTACGCGCAGCGCGCGCAACGCGCTGGTGGCCGAGTACAACCGCGCCGTGGTGGCCGCCGTGCGCGACGTGGCGCAGGACGCCGCCGCCGTGCAAGCGCTGGAAGCCGAAACCAGCGAACAGGCCGCCGCCAGCACCGCCGCGCAAGCCCTGCTGCGCTCCGCCCAGGCCAGGCTGCAAGGCGGCCTGGCCAGCCGGCACGCCGTGCTGAATGCGCAACTGAACGCGCTGCGCCAGCAGGATGCCGCCCTGCACCTCCGGCAAATCCAGCTGCAAGCCGAAGTCGCGCTGATCCACTCGCTCGGCGGCGGCTACCGCGCCGGCACCGCACTTACCCTGAACTAATCCGAGCTCGCCATGACCACCGCACCCGAAACCACCGCCGCAGCCCCAGCCAACAACAAAAAACGCACCCGCGTGCTGGCCGGCATCACGCTGGCCTTCGTGGCCGCCGGCGCCGCTTACGCCTTCTACTACGAATCCGTGCTGTCCAGACAGCAGGAAACCGACAACGCCTACGTCGGCGGCAATCTCGTCACGCTATCCTCGCAAGTGGCTGGCAACGTGGCCGAGATCGGCGCCGACGAAACCCAGCTGGTGCAGGCCGGCGCGCAAATCGTCAAGCTCGACCCGGTGGACGCCGAGGTGGCGCTGGAACTGGCCCGGGCCCGCCTGGGCGCCGCCGTGCGCCAGGAACGCCAGCGCTACGCCGACGCCGGCCAGTTCGACGCCGCCGTCGCCCAGCGCAGGCTGGCCTTGAACAACGCGCAGGACGACCTGGCCCGCCGCGCGCCGCTGGCGGCCGACCACACCGTCTCCGGCGAGGAGGTGGAGCACGCGCGCCAGGCCGTGGCCAACGCGCAGGCGGCGATCGAAGTGGCGCTGCAACAAAGCGCGGCGGCGCACGCGGGCGTGGCCGGTGTGGCACTGGCCGAGCACCCGGCCGTGCAGGCGGCGCGCGCCGACTACATGCAAGCCTGGCTGGCCGCGCGCCGCAACGCCATCGTGGCGCCGGTGTCCGGTTACGTGGCCAAGCGCAGCGTGCAGGTGGGCGCCCGCGTCACGCCCGGCATGCCGCTGCTGTCCATCGTGCCGCTGGACCAGCTGTGGGTGGACGCCAACTTCAAGGAATCGGAACTGCGCGACATCCGCGTCGGCCAGCCCGCCACGGTGGAGGCGGACCTGTACGGCGGCAAGGTGGCCTACCACGGCAAAGTACTGGGCATGTCGGCAGGCACCGGCAGCGCGTTCTCGGTGCTGCCGGCGCAGAACGCCAGCGGCAACTGGATCAAGGTGGTGCAGCGCGTGCCGGTGAGGATAGCGCTCGATGCGCAAGAGCTGGCCAGGCATCCGCTGCGCATCGGCCTGTCCACCACGGTGAAGGTGGACATCAGCAAGACCGACGGCCCCATGCTGGGTGCCCCGATGCCGCGGGCGCCGATCTACAACACCAGCGCGCTGGCCCAGCCGCTGCAGCAGGCCAGCGCGGCCGCCGACGCCATCATCGCGCGCAACATGGCGCACTGAGGCCGCATGACGGGGACATCTATCCTGCCTCAATCCTGCTGCAGCTGGTTCTCAAGCTGTTCGATGGCGGCCTGCGACTGGGCGATCACCTTGCTGGCGATGCGTTCGCGCATGCCCTGCACGCGCCCGGCGGCCTCGGCCTCCAGCAACAGCGGCGTGAGCATCTGCCGGGCCGATTCATGGAAGCCTTGCGCCACCTCGTCCAGCTGCGCCAGGTAGGACTGCTCGGCCACCTTCAGCCGCGCGCGCAGTTCCTCCTCGAAGGCGCGGCGCTTGTCGCGGATTTCCGATCGCTTGCGCTTGCCGCCGTCGGCGAACCACTTGAACGCGCCCGCCAGCAGCACCGCGCCGCCGACAAACGGCGCCGCCGGCGCCAGCACCGGCATCACCACCGCCACGCCGAACAGGTAGGCCACCGTGCCGGTGCCCGCCGCCGCCACCGCGCCGCCCATCAGCGTCAGGCTGGCGGCCGTATCGACCGTGTTGACCAGCCGCGTGCCGATGCGCAAGCTGGGCATCAGCTTGGCCAGCGCCGCATGGTGTTCGCGCTGGAACACATTGGTCTGCCCCAGCCGCATGCCGGACTGGAACAGGCGCAAGTCGTGCTGCATCAGCTTGAGCGCCTCTTCCTTGCGCCGCACCACGCGGTCCAGCCGGCGCTCCATCTCCTGGCCGAACTGGTTGCGGCCTATGCTTTCCCACACGTCGCCGTCCTTCCACTGGTCGGTGGCCAGGCGGTCGGCAATCGCCAGCTCGATGGCGTTGCCGGCATCGTGCACGGCGTCGTCGATATCCTGGAACAGCATGCTGCGCTCGTAGGCCACGCGCGCGTCCACCAGCGCCAGCCGCTGCTGCACCTGGTGGCGCAGTTCCAGCGCCGAGGCCATCATGCGGTCCGCGTTGGCGGCCGACGCGGCCATGCTGGCAGCCAGTTCCTGATAGGCGCGGATGCCCTGCCCTATGCTGGCGGTGGCCTGCTGCACCATGCCGCGCAACTGCGCCTGGTCCAGTTTGCCGCCCTGGAAGCGGCGCGCGCCGTCCATCAATTCCGTGTGGCCGGTGCTGCGGCCGAAGTCGGCCACCACGTCGCCCAGGCCGCGCCCCTTGACCAGCTTGCGCGCCTGCTGGCCGATGCTGCCCAGCAGGCCGCGCTCGTCGTCGGGCGGCAGCATGGCCAGCTCGTCGGTGCGCAGGCGCAGGTCGAGCGCCTTGGCCACGCGCTGCGCCAGCGCGCGCGCCTTGGCTCCCTGCAGCGCCACCAGCGGACGCAGCATGTCATAGGCATGCTCGCGGGTCTGCAGGTCCACCGCCGGCGCGCAGCGCGCCAGCGCATTGAGCGCCCAATCGACGCTCACGCCCGACTCGATGGCGTTCAGTACCAGTGCGGTGAATACGGCGGAAGCCTTGCCTTCGCCGGCCAGGTCGGTCACGGCGGCAAACTGGCCCAGCGTGACGGTGCCGTCGGCAGCGGCCAGCGCGCCCACGGTACGCGCCAGCGCGGAGGCAAAGCTTTGATCGGAGGACAGGTGTTCGTCCAGCGTGCGGATTTCTAAGGGTTTTTCGGCATCCATCCAGTACTCAAGCTAGTAATTTCAAACAGGCGAGTAGGAAACCGCCTTGCACGAAGACTGCGATACAGAGCCAGCGGAACAGATCAGCCTGCAACTTTGCCAGACGCGTCTCCATGCGTGCTTCGAACGCGGCAAAGCGGGCATCCATGCGCGCTTCCTGCGCAAGCAGCTCGCTGTGCAAATAGTCCTTCGTGACCAGTTGCTGCAGCGTTTCAGCGGTCAGTTCAGCATGCAGCAAGGCTTGCTCCCCTGGCACGCCAGCCATTTCCAGACGTTCGGCGTACCGGCTCAAATCGAATTCGTAGGCGGACATGGCGCCCCCTAGTCGAAATCATTATAGTGATCTTACAGGATGTGGCAACCTTGATAACGCTCAACCGTGTATCAGACCGCTTCGGTGGACAGGAACAGCGTTTCCTTGATCTCTTCCATGACCACGTAACTCTTGCTTTGCGCCGCCCCCGGCAGCTGCAGCAGCATCTCGCCCAGCAGCTTGCGATACTCGGCCATTTCGTGGATGCGCGCCTTGATCAGGTAGTCGAAGTCGCCCGACACCAGGTGGCACTCCTGCACCTCCGGGATGCGCAGCACCTCGCGCCGGAACTGCTCGAACATCGAGGCCGACTTGGTGTTCAGCGTGATCTCGACGAACACCAGCAGCTTGGCCCCCAGCGCCGGCGGGTCGATGCGGGCATGGTAGCCGGTGATGACGCCGTTGCGCTCCATGCGCTTGACCCGCTCGATGGCCGGCGTGATCGACAGCCCCACCTGTTCGCTCAAATCCTTCATGGAAATCCGCCCGTCCTCCTGCAGGATGCGCAGGATCTTGCGGTCCAGCTTGTCCAGGGTACGGACCGAATCTTTCTGTGTTCGCATGATTTTTTACTGAATATCGGCTTTTATATAGTAACAAATACTGGTTGAAGCAACTTATCATAGCGTTATATCTGGCGCAAGCCATTAAAATCTATAAGGGAGCGTTATGCGTATCGTGATTCTTGGCAGCGGCGTCATCGGCGTCACCACCGCGTACTACCTGGCCCAGGCCGGTCACGACGTCACGGTGCTGGACCGCCAGCCCGCGTCCGCGCAGGAAACCAGTTTCGCCAACGCCGGCCAGATCTCCCCCGGCTACGCTTCCCCCTGGGCCGCCCCCGGCATCCCGCTGAAAGCCATGAAATGGATGCTGCAGCGCCACGCGCCGCTGTCCATCACGCCGGACGGCACCCTGTTCCAGCTGCAATGGATGTGGCAGATGCTGCAGAACTGCAATGCCGAGCGCTATGCGGTCAACAAGGAGCGCATGGTGCGCCTGGCCGAATACAGCCGCGACTGCTTCAAGGCGCTGCGCGCCGCCACCGGCATCGAATACCAGGGCCGCCAGCAAGGCACCACCCAGCTGTTCCGCACCCAGCAGCAGATGGACGGCGCCGCCAAGGACATCGAAGTACTGAAGGACACCGGCGTGCCCTACGAACTGCTGAGCCGCGAGCAGCTGGTCGGCGCCGAACCCGGCCTCGACAAGGACAAGCTGGTGGGCGGCTTGCGCCTGCCGAACGATGAAACCGGCGACTGCCAGCTGTTTACCACCCGCCTGACCGCCATGGCCGAAGAGCTGGGCGTCAAATTCCGCTACAACACCGCGGTCCGCAGCCTGGTCATGGACGGCGGCGAGATCAAGGGCGTGGTCACGGACGCCGGCCTGGTGCATGCGGACAGCTACGTGGTGGCCATGGGCTCCTACTCCACCCAGCTGCTGCAGGACATCGTCAAGATCCCGGTCTACCCGCTGAAGGGCTATTCGATCACCGTGCCCATCGTGGACGCGGCGCGCGCCCCCGCCTCGACCATCCTGGACGAAACCTACAAGATCGCCGTGACCCGCTTCGACGACCGCATCCGCGTCGGCGGCATGGCCGAGATCGCCGGCTTCAACACGCGGCTGAACCCGCGCCGCCGCGAAACGCTGGAAATGGTGGTCAACGACCTGTTCCCCGGCGCCGGCGACACCGCCAGCGCCAGCTTCTGGACCGGCCTGCGCCCGATGACGCCGGACGGCACCCCGGTGGTGGGCCGCAGCGCCGTGCGCAACCTGTTCATCAATACCGGCCACGGCACGTTGGGCTGGACCATGTCCTGCGGCTCGGCGCAGCTGCTGGCCGACATCATCTCGGCCAAGCGCCCCGCCATCCTGGCCGACGACCTGTCCGTCAGCCGCTACAGCCGGCAGCCCGGCCAGCGCGCCCCGCAACTGGTCAATGCCTAAGCTGCGGCGCGGCCAACGGCCGTGCCCGCCGTTGTGCCCGCACCACCGGCCGGCAGCGGCTGCGATTGGCCGTTGTGCGGCCACCGCGCACTGCGTATAATTTTTGCATGAATAAACTTGAAGCTTATGGCCACATCGCCGCCCTGGCGATACGCGGCGACCTGGTTTTCCCCACCAGCGTCAACGCGGCGCTGCGCGTGCAACTCGCGCTGGACGACCCCGAATGCCCCATCGATGAAGCGATCCGCCTGGTGCTGGCCGAGCCCCAGCTGGCCGCCCGCACGGTAGCGCTGGCCAACTCGGCCATGTTCAACCGCACCGGCGGCCCGGAGGTGACCAATGTGCGCGCCGCCATCATGCGCATCGGCTACCACAACCTGTTTGCGCTGGCCGCCGCCATGGTGGTGCGCCAGTTCGGCAGCAAGATCGCCGACCCGGCCCTGCGCGCCAAGGCCGAACAGCTGTGGCAGCACACGGTGTACGTGGCCTGCCTGGCCCGCATCATCGCGCGCGACGTCACCTACACCAACCCGGACACGGCGCTGTTTGCCGCCATCGTGCATGAAGTGGGCAATTTCTACCTGCTGTCGCGCGCCGACGAGTTTCCCGGCCTGCTGGAAGACGACCCGGAAAACTGGCAGCCGGCCAGCGAGGAAATCATCACGCGCGAAGTGCTGAACAAGCTCAACATTCCCGAGCCGGTCAGCACCGCCATCCAGGGCATGCGCGACAGCTTCCTGCAGATTCCGCCCGAATCGCTGCTCGACACGCTGCTGCTGGCCAATCACCTGTCGCCGGTGGCTTCACCTTTGCAAGCCGCGCCGCGCGAACTGCCGCCGCACTCGGAATCGGTGATCGACCTGTTCATCGATGAGGAAATGATGGAAGAACTACTGGCCCAGGCCGGCAAGGACGCCGAGGCCATGAACGCGGCGCTGCTGGTTTAAAGAGTCAAGCCAGGCGTTCGGCCTGGGTTTTCGGCATCAGCTGCAGCGGATGCAGCTGGCCGTCCTTCGGCGCGCCCCGCTTGGGCAGCAAGTCGGCCAGCGTCACCCCGTCCAGCACCTTCAGGTAGGCGTCGGTGGCCTCCTCCAGCTTGGTCTTCAGGTAGCAGGCGCCATTGAAGGCGCAAGTGTTGTGCTCGCCGTCGAAGCATTCGGCCATGTAGAAATCGCTCTCGCTCTCGCGCACCACGGCGCCGATGTTGATGTCGGCCGGCTCGCGCTTCAGGCGCAGGCCGCCGTTGCGCCCGCGCACGGTTTCCACCAGGCCGTTGACGCCCAGCTGGTGCACCACCTTGGTCAGGTGATTCTTGGAGATGCTGTGCAAGTCGGCGATGTCCTGAATCGTGACCAGCTTGTCGCGGTTCATGCCCAGGTAGATCAGCGAGCGCAGCGTGTAGTCGGTAAACGAAGTCAGTCTCATGGCGTGGCGTAGGTCGGGTGGCGTCCGGATTTAAACATGCATGCAATATATTGCTTTATACCAGCCCCTACTGTAACATGCTTAATGTGGTATCCATTATATAGCTTTTATAGCGGACTCCCCCATTTTCCAGAAAGACACACGGTGCGCTTTCTGTGACACTTGGGAGCAGATTAAATCAGGAAAGGCCAAGGTCCGTCATGGATACCGTCACCATCTTGCTGTCCTCGTTTGTCCTGTCGGTCACCGGTTTGCTGGTGTTCATCTGGTCGCTGCGCAAGCGCATGTTCGACAACGACGCGGCGGCCGCGCATGTGATTTTCTCGACCGGCGAACTGGGCCACGGCGAGGAGCCGGCCGCCAGCGCCGCCCAGCGCGCCAAACTGGCCAGGCCGGTGCCCGGCGAAGTCAAGTCCGTGCTGGACGCCGGCCAGCACGCCGAACAGCAGCAGGAACTGGCCGCGCGCATCGAGGCCGACCGTTCCAGCGCCCTGGTCGCCTTTGTCTTCCTGGCCTGCGCCATGGCCTGGCTGATCGTCGCCTCGCTGGCCGGGCTGACCAGCTCCATCAAACTGCACGAGCCGGACTGGCTGGTGCAGCAAGCCTGGCTGACGTTCGGCCGCATCCGCACCATCCATCTGAACGCCGTGGCCTATGGCTGGGCCCCCATGGCCGCGTTCGGCATCGCCATCTGGCTGCTGCCGCGCCTGCTCAAGACGCCGCTGGTGGGCGCCCGCTACGCCATCCTCGGCTGCATGCTGTGGAACGCCGGCCTGATCGCCGGCCTGGGCTGCATCGCGGTCGGCCTGACCGACGGCCTGGAGTGGCTGGAGATACCCTGGCAAGTGGACCTGCTGCTGGTGGCCGGCGGCGCGCTGGTGGGCCTGCCGCTGGTATATACGCTGCAAAACCGCAAGGTGCACCACCTCTACGTGTCGGTCTGGTACATGGGCGCGGCGCTGTTCTGGTTCCCGATCCTGTTCCTGATCGGCAACTTGCCGGCCGTGCATTTCGGCGTGCAGCAGGCCGCCATGAACTGGTGGTTCGGGCACAACGTGCTGGGCCTGTTCTACACGCCGATGGCGCTCGCCTCGGTGTACTACTTCCTGCCCAAGATCATCGGCCGCCCGGTGCAATCCTACAACCTGTCGCTGCTGGGCTTCTGGACCCTGGCCTTCTTCTACGGCCAGGTGGGCGGCCACCACCTGATCGGCGGTCCGGTGCCGGGCTGGCTGATCACGCTGTCCATCGTGCAAAGCGTGATGATGGTGGTGCCGGTGATCTCCTTCTCCATCAACCAGCACCTGACCATGCGCGGCTACTTCTCCAAGCTGATCTACTCGCCCACGCTGCGCTTCATCGTCCTGGGCGGCATGATGTACACGGTCAGCTCGATCCAGGGCTCGATCGAAGCGCTGCGCGCGGTCAACACCGTGGCCCACTTCACGCATTTCACGGTGGCGCACGCCCACCTGGGGCTGTACGGCTTCTTCACCATGGTGATGTTCGGCGCCATCTACTTCGTCATGCCGCGCATCATGGCCTGGGAATGGCCCTACCCCAGCCTGATCGCGGCGCACTTCTGGCTGGTGGTGCTGGGCTTCTCGATCTACTTCATCGGCCTGACCACGGGCGGCTGGCTGCAGGGCCTGGCGATGCTGGACGCCTCCAAGCCCTTCATGGATTCGGTGGCCGTCACCATCCCCTACCTGCAAAGCCGGTCGCTGGGCGGCGCCATCATGACCTTCGGCCACATGGTGTTCGCCGGCCACTTCGCCGCCATGGCGCTGCGCAACGGCCCGCGCCGCATCGGCGCCGCGCTGCTGCACACCCGCAGCACCGCCGCCGCGCCATCGTCCAACCTGGCAGGAGCGTAAGCATGCAAGACGAACTGAAACTGCTGGGCGGCGCCATGGTGACGCTGGCCCTGGCCACCTCGGCGCTGGTGGTGGTGCCGCACATCCAGCTGAGCAAGGCGGCGCCGCCGGCCGGGCTGAAACCCTACACCATGGCGCAGCAGCGCGGACGCGACGCCTACATCAGCAACGGCTGCGTGTACTGCCACTCGCAGCAGCCGCGCGACCGGGCGCAGGCACCGGACGACAAGCGCGGCTGGGGCCGCGCCTCGGTGGCCGCCGACTACCATTACGACAAGCCGCACCTGCTGGGCACCATGCGCACCGGGCCGGACCTGTTCAACATCGGCGCGCGCCAGCCCAGCGCCGACTGGCACCTGGGCCACCTGTACCAGCCGCGCGCCTACACGCCAGGCTCCATCATGCCGGCCTACCCCTACCTGTTCGACATCAAGGATGCCGCCGAGCCGGGCGACCGGGTGGTCACGCTGCCGCCGGGCTACAACCCGGCCGGCAAGATCGTCGTCGCCAAGCCGGATGTGCTGGACATGGTGGCCTATCTGCAAGGGCTGGACCATACCTATCCGGTGATCCTCAAATGAAGACCGACCTGCCCCGCCACGACGCGCAGCAGCGCGAAAATCCCGACCCGCATGAACAGGGCCGCCCGGTACCCAAGCTGGTGCTGCTGACCGTCACGGCGGCATTCGCCTGGGCCATCTACTACATCCTCACTACCCAGGGCGACGACGATCCGGCGCTGGGCGACCGCCGCACCCTGTCCACCCTGATGGCCAAGCCGGCCGGCGCGCCCGGAGCGGCCGGCGCGGTGGACGGCGCACAGATCTACGGCGCGCAATGCGTGGCCTGCCACCAGGCCAGCGGCGCCGGCCTGCCCGGCGTATTCCCGCCGCTGGCCGGCTCCGAATGGGTGACCGGCAAGGAGGCGCTGGCCGCCGCCATCGTGCTGCACGGCGTGACGGGCAAGCTGACAGTCAAGGGTGCGGCTTATAATGGCCAGATGCCTGCCTTCAAGGACAAGCTGAACGACGCCGAACTGGCAGCGGTGCTCACTCATATCCGTAGCCAGTTCGGCAACAGCGCGGCCAGTGTGGGCGCGGACGCGGTGAAAGCCGTGCGCGAGGAAGGCAAGGAGCGTAAAGATCCATGGAATGGCGATGAAGAGCTGGAAAAACGCAAGTAGCACCTACCGTACCGCTGCAGCCCTGCTGCTGCTCGCCGCCCTCGGCACGGCGGCCCTGTATACCGGCACCTCCGGCTTTCGTGTCATCTCGACCGAAGCCGGACGGCGCCTCGACATCGCGGAAAACCCGCGCACGCTGCCGGTGGCGCAGGTGGTGGCCGCCACGGGCCAGCCGCAGCCGGCCACGCTGGCACAGGCCCTGCGCGACGACCCGCGCGTGGCCATCGTCACCTTCATCTACACGCAGTGCAACGCCATGTGTTCGATCCTGGGCTCCGAGGTGCAGCAGATGCAGGATGCGCTGCGCCAGCGCGGCCTGCAGGACAAGGTGCGCCTGATCAGCATCAGCTTCGACCCGCGCGACACGCCGCAGCTGCTTGCCAGCTATGCCGGCAAGCAAAAGGCCCTGCCGGAGAGCTGGCAGTTCCTCGCCATGCCGGATGCGAAACAGCGCCAGCAGGTTCTGGACACTTTCGGCATCGTCGTGCTGCCGGCCCCGTTGGGCGAGTTCGAACACAACGCCGCTTTCCACCTGGTGGACCAGCAAGGCCGCCTGGCGCGCGTGGTCGATTTCACCGACGGCAAGGGCGCGCTCAATACCGCACTGGCCATGGCAGGCGCGGGGCCGGGCTCAGCCCCCGCCGCCGTCCGGGCCGGCGCTGCCCCGCTCCCGGCGGCGGCCATGGCGCCGTCCGCCGCGGCAGGCACGGCTGCCGCAGGAGCCGCGCTGTGAACCGCGCCGCGAGCCAGGACACCTCCGCTGCGGCAGCGGCCGAAGCGCCGGCCCACAAACTGGCCAGGCGCGACCGGCCGCGGCTGCGGCTGTTCGGCCAGCTCTGCGGCGCGCTGCTGCTGGGCGCGGCCTTCCTGTTGCGCGACCTGCTGGAAGCGACCATGCTGGGCCACATGGTGCTGCAAATTCCCGTCATCTTCTTCGGCGGCCTGCTGCTGTTCGGACGCGCCGTGCGCAACAGCGCACTGTTCGCCAGCATAGACCGCCACGGCCTCACCGGCCTCACCGCGCTGCTCATCGTCAGCAGCTACTGGATGATACCGCGCGCGCTCGAATTCACCCTCACCATGCCGGGCTACGAGCTGGCCAAATTCGCCTCCTGGGCGCTGCTGGGGGCCGCGCTGCCGGCCTCCATCGCGCGCGCCAACATCGTCATCCAGCTGTTCTATCTGGGGAATTTCTGCGCCATGACCGCCATCGCCGGCATGCTGTACCAGGACGTGCCCGAACAGCTCTGCAACGCCTACCTGAAGGACGACCAGGCGCTCACCGGCGCCTTCCTCATCATCCTTGCCGTGGCGGCGGCCGTAGGCTGGTGCATCTACCGTTTTCCGGCGCTGAACGCGCCCACCCCGCCCGCCCCCGTCCGAAGGTAAGCCATGCAGTACGAAGAACTGAACACCGCCACCATCACCGCCCTGGTCCACCAATTCTACGACGGTGTGCGCGCCGATCCGGAACTGGGGCCGGTGTTCGACGCCGCCATCGGCGACAACTGGGACCCCCACCTGGCGCGCATGGTGGCGTTCTGGAGCACCGTCATGATGGGCACCAAGCAGTTCCAGGGCAATGTGTTCGGCACCCACATGCAGCTGGCCGGCATCGAACCGCAGCACTTCCGCCGCTGGCTGGCGCTGTTCGAGACGACCGCCGCGCGCCTGTTCGCGCCCGCGCTGGCCGATGAATTCCTCGCCGTGGCGCGCCGCATCGCCGCCAGCCTGCAATACGGCTTTTTCGGCAAGGTCGTCGCGCAGTAAGCTTTCAGCGCAGCCTGGCCAGCGATTGCTGGGCGCGTATGATATTCACCAGCGTGCGCAACGCGGGATGGTTGTGCCGCCGGCTGCTGTAATACATGTGGAACGGCTCGCCCCTGGCCGCGTGCTCCTCCAGCACCAGTTGCAGGCTGCCGTCCGCCAGCTCCCCGGCAATGCGCTGCTCCAGGAAATACGCCAGCCCCACGCCCGCCTTCGCGGCGGCGATCGAGCTGGCAGTATCGTTGATCGTGATCGCGCCGGGCACGCGGAGGCGGCATTTCTTGCGTCCCCGGCCCAGTTCCCACTTGTAGCTTGAATTATCCCCCAGCAGCAGCTGCAGGCAGTTATGCCCGGCCAGGTCGGCCGGCTGCAGCGGTTCGCCGCGCGCGGCCAGGTAAGACGGCGCCGCCGCCACCACCCAGCGCTGCGGCCCGCTCAGCGGCACCGAGATCATGTCCTCCGGGATGTAATGGCCGTAGCGGATGCCGGCGTCGTACCCCTCCGCCACGATATCGATGGGCCGGTCCTCCACCACCACGGTGAGCCGCACCTCCGGGCAGAGCCGGGCGAATTCAGGCAGGGCCGGGTCGATCAGCAAGTGCGCCGCGTCCGCGAAGACATTGATGCGCAACTCGCCATAGCGGCCGGCGCCGGGCGCGTCCAGCTCGGCCAGCGCCTGGCCGATCTTGTCGAACCCTTCCTCCAGGCGCTGCGCCAGCGAGCGTCCGGTATCGGTCGGCGCAAGCGCCCGGCTGGAGCGGTTCAGCAGCTTGGCGCCGAGCCGCTCCTCCAGCCTGCGCATGGCGTGGCTGACCGCCGACGGCGTCAGCCCAAGCTGGATGGCCGCGCCCTTGAAACTGCCGCTGCGCATAATGGTGAGAAAGACCCGCAGGTCGGCGAGTTCGATGCGGTCGAATACGGACATGATTTTTCTTCACTATCACGATGAAATTGCTTCATCTTAAATCCTATCACGGCGCTCCCGATACCCGCTATAACTATGGGCTCGCACATAGGAGCATTTCATGAAACAAAGAATATTCGGCAGCACCGGGCAGAGCGTATCGGAAATCGGCTTTGGCGCATGGGCCATCGGCGGCGCCTGGGGCGACGTATCGAAAGAGGACGCGAAAGCGGCCCTGCATGCGGCGCTGGACGAGGGCATGACCTTCATCGACACGGCGGACGTCTACGGCGACGGGCGCTCGGAGCAGATCGTGGCCGAGGTGCTGAAGGAACGCGGCGGCCCCAAGCCGTTCGTGGCCACCAAGATCGGCCGGCGCTCGTCGCCCCACGTGGCGCAGGCCTACAACCCGCAGTCCCTGGCCGCCTACGTCGAGCGCTCGCTGGTCAATCTGCAGACGGACTGCCTGGACCTGGTCCAGTTGCACTGTCCGCCGCCGGCCATCTACTACCAGCCCGAGGTGTTCGGCTTCATGGACCAGCTGGTGGCCGACGGAAAAATCCGCCACTACGGCGTCTCCGTTGAAAAGGTGGAAGAAGGCCTGAAGGCGATCGAGTACCCGAACGTCCAGTCGGTGCAGATCATCTACAACATCTTCCGCCAGCGCCCCTCGGCACTGTTCTTTGCCGAAGCGAAGCGGCGCCAGGTTGGCGTCATCGCGCGCGTGCCGCTGGCTTCCGGCCTGTTGGCCGGCAAAATGAACGCCGCCACCGCCTTTGCCGCCGATGACCATCGCGCCTTCAACCGCAACGGCGAAGCCTTCGACAAAGGCGAAACCTTCTCCGGCGTGCCGTACGAGGTGGCGCTGGCCGCCGTGGAAGAAATCCGCAGCCTGCTCCCGGGCGGCGTCGCCATGGCGCAGTTTGCGCTGCGCTGGATACTGATGGAAGACGCCGTCGGCACCGTCATTCCGGGCGCGAAGAACCCGCTGCAGGCGCAGGCCAACGCGCGCGCCAGCGCACTGCCAGCGCTGGATGCCGACGCCATGGCTGCGCTGCGCAGCATCTACGCCCGGCGCATCGCGCCCCATGTCCACCACCGCTGGTAAAACATTCATTTTAAATGCATGTTCATTGGTTTTCAACTACAATGGCTTAACACATCAAACGGGAGCCATCGATGAAAACCCTGCCAGACAACGTCGCCTTCTACAAAAGCAGCGCCGACTTCACCGAACACACGGTGCCGGCGGCGCTGCAGCGCAACCACAGCACCGCCGCCGGCGTATGGGGCCGCATCGCGGTGCTGGAAGGCGCCCTGCTGTACCACATCAGCGGGCCGGAGAAGGAAACCGTCCGCCTGACGCCCGAGCAGCCCGGCGTTGTCGAGCCGCGCATTCTGCATGAAGTGGAGATCATCGGACCGGTGCGCTTCCGCGTGGACTTCCACCGGTAACAGCAGTTTGCTATGCTTGCGGCACTCAAACTTGGAGATGCCCATGCAGATCAACGCGCCCGCCTATGGATCGGACCAATCCGGCCTGGTCTGCGGCTATTTGTTCGGACGCGATCATCAGCCCCTGCCGATCGAATCGGACGCCGCCCGCGAATGGCTGGCGCAGCCCGGCCACCACGAGGGCGAATTCATCTGGCTGCACTTCAACCTGGCCAACACCGCCAGCGAGAAATGGATGAACGAGCACGTGGCGCTGGCCGAGGAATTCTATGAAAGCCTGCATGAAGGCCAGCGCTCGACGCGCATCGAACTGGCCGACAACGCGCTGATCGCTGTCGTCAACGACGTGGTGCACGATTTTTCGTTCGACCCGTCCGACATCGCCACGCTGTGGCTGAGCGTGGACCGGCAAGTGGTCATCAGCGCGCGGCGCCAGCCGCTGAAGGCCATTGAAGGCTTGCGCCAGGCGGTGCGCGCGGGCGAGCCGATACGTTCGCCGGTGGAACTGCTGACCCACCTGCTGCGCGACCAGGCCGACGCACTGGTGAAGATCGTGCGCGACGCCATCAGCCGCGTCGATGGCATCGAGGACAACCTGCTGCAAGGCAAGCTGAAGCGCAAGCGGACCGACCTGGGCGCGCTGCGGCGCGTGCTGGTGCGCCTGCGCCGCCTGCTGGCGCCGGAACCGGCGGCGCTGTTCCGCCTGCTGCAAAAACCGCCCGCCTGGGTGGCCGACGTGGACAGCGAAGAGCTGCGCGCGGCCACCGAGGAATTCGCCGTGGTGCTGAACGACATGGCCTCGCTGCAGGAACGCATCAAGTTGCTGCAGGAAGAAATCGCCGCGCAGGTCAACGAGAGCAACAATCAGAGCCTGTACGTGCTGACCATCGTCACGGTGCTGGCCCTGCCCATCAACATCATCGCCGGCCTGCTGGGCATGAACGTGGGCGGCGTGCCGATGGCGGACGACCCGGCCGGTTTCTGGGTGGTCGCCTTCATCGTCGCCGCCTTCACCGCCATCGCCGGCTGGCTGGTGTACCGCAAGCAGCAGGACCAGGACTGATCAACCCTTGGCCGTGAGCGTGCTGTAGCTGGTAATCAGATTGCGATAATCGGGGATGTGGTTGGAGAACAGCGTGCCCAGTCCCTCGATGTCATTGCGCCAGTCACGGTGCAGTTCGCACGCCACGCCGAACCAGCTCATTAGCTGCGCCCCGGCCTGCGACATGCGGTCCCACGCGGCATGGCGGGTGATCTCGTTGAAGGTGCCCGAGGCGTCCGTCACCACGAACACGTCATACCCCTCCTCGAGCGCGGACAGCGCCGGAAACGCGACGCACACCTCCGTCACGACGCCGGCGATGATCAGCTGCTTCTTGCCCGTTGCCCGGGTCGATGTCGCGCACCAGCGACAGCAAGCCGGCCTGGTGGTCGACCAGCAGTACGGCAGCATTATTCTTGTCCAGGCGGACGTAAGGTTTGCTCATGGTGATACTCCTTGGTTGGCGGGCCGGATTCAGCGCGCGATGCGCGCGAACCGCCCCTGGTTGAAATCATCGATTGCCTGCGCGATTTCGGCCTGCGTGTTCATCACGAAAGGACCATGGCCCACTACCGGCTCCTCGATCGGCTCGCCGCTCAGCAACAGCACCGCCGCGTCGCCGTCGGCGTCGATGCGCACACCGCTGCCGCTGCGCTCCAGCAGCACCATCTGCGCTTCGCGCGCTGGCGCGCCGCCATTCACGCGCACCGCGCCGTGCAGCACCACCAGCATGGTGGTCCAGCCATCCGCCGCAGGCAGATCGGCGCCGGCGCCGCCGTTCAGCCGCATGTCCCACACCTGCATCGGCGTAAAGGTGCGCGCCGGGCCGATGCGGCCGGCGTACTGGCCGGCGATCACGCGCAGCGTGCCCGCCCCTTCCGCCAGCGGCGCCACGGGAATATCGGCATCCACGATGGCCTGGTAGCCCGGCGCCGCCAGCTTGTTCTTGGCAGGCAGGTTCACCCACAGCTGCACCATGTCCAGCGTGCCGCCGTCGCGGGTGAAAGCGCTGGAATGGAACTCCTCGTGCAGGATGCCGCCGCCGGCCGTCATCCATTGCACGTCGCCGGGGCCGATCACGCCGCCGTTGCCGGCCGAATCGCGATGCGCCACTTCGCCTTTGTAGACGATGGTCACCGTTTCGAAACCGCGGTGCGGATGCTGGCCCACACCGCGCGGCGCTGACGATGGCGCGAAATCGGTCGGTCCGGCACGGTCCAGCAGCAGAAAGGGACTCAGCGCCCTGGCATCGTTGTGGTACGAGAACAGCGAGCGCACCGGAAAGCCGTCGCCAACCCAATGCTGGCGGTCATTGCCATAAACACCAATTGTCTTTTTCATCGCCTGTCCCCGGTTTCGTTGATGGCTAAAGCATAGAACTGAAACAATGGCTTGCAAAGACGGTAAAATCCACCTTCAGAGTCCTATCTTTAGAACAGTAGCCAGAACACCCCATGCAAGATTTGAACGATCTCTACTACTTCGTGCAGGTTGTCGACCACGCCGGATTCGCGCCTGCCGGGCGTGCGCTGGGCATACCGAAGTCCAAGCTCAGCCGGCGCATTGCGCTGCTGGAAGAGCGGCTGGACGCGCGCTTGCTGCAGCGTTCCACGCGCAGTTTCGCGGTGACGGAACTGGGGCAGGCTTACTACAGCCGCTGCAAGGCCATGCTGGTGGAGGCCGAAGCCGCGCAGACCGTGATCGAAGCCACGCATGCGGAACCCTGCGGCACGGTGCGATTGTCCTGCCCCATCGGCCTGCTGCACGCGCGCGTGGGGCCGATGCTGGCGGCATTCGCCGTCAAGTATCCGGAGGTGACGGTGCAGCTGGTGGCGCTGAACCGCGCCGTGGACGTGATTTCGGAAGGACTGGACCTGGCGCTGCGCGTGCGTCCCCTGCCGCTGAGCGACAGCGACCTGACCATGCGCGTGCTGGGCTACGCCGGGCAGTGCCTGGTGGCGGCGCCGGCGCTGGTGGAACGCTACGGCATGCCGCAGTCGCCGATGGAGCTGGCGCAGTGGCCCAGCCTGGGCGCCGGCCCAGCGCTGGAAGGAAACGTATGGGATCTGCATGGCCCGGACGGCGCCCAGGCGGCGCAGCACTATGGTCCCAAGTTCATCACCAGCGACATGACCATGCTGCGCCACGCTGCCCTGGCGGGCATCGGCGTGGTCAAGCTGCCGCTGATGATGGTACACGAACAGCTGGCCGACGGCAGCCTGGTGCGGCTGCTGCCGGGCTGGTCGCCGCCGAAGGAGGTGATCCATGCCGCCTTCCCCACCCGGCGCGGCCTGATCCCCTCGGTGCGCGGCCTGCTCGACTACCTTGCCGAACAGTTCGCGCAGATCGACGAGGTGTAGCGGCGCGCTAGGCGGCGGCGCCGGCGGCCACGGCCTTGCCCGCCACGGCCCCCAGCAGCCGGTCCACCACCGGCTCCAGCGCCGCCGGACGGCAGCCGAATGACGCAAGGCGGCCCTGCGCGCCGGGCGCCAGGTCCAGGTCGTACGGCAAGCGGCCGGCCACCACCCACAGGCGATCGGGCGGCAGCGCGGCCAGCAGGCGGCGCTGGCCGGACACCAGCATGGCGTTGTAGGTCTGCACCACGATCTGCTGCGCGCCCTCCACAAACGCCAGCGCTTCGCCGATTTCGTCGTCCGGCGCGTCCGCCGCCAGCGCATACTCGCGCGCCGCCGCACCGGCCCGCCGCAGCGCCGCCAGCATGGAACTGCGCGCTTCCTTGTTGCGGCCCGTGGCCACTTCATCGATCTCGGTCCGGTCGCGCACTTCAAAGGTCAGCAGCGCCACCGGCAGCGACAGGTCGAGCGGCCGGAACGATCCGGCTTGCGTCAGCGCCGCGTACTGGATCTTGCGCGACAAAGCCTGCGCCTCGGGCGTCATCAGCGCCGGCGGCGCCGCCGGGCGCTCGCGCCAGGCCTGCACTGCGCGCGCCTGTTTCAGCTTGCGCACGCGGCGCAGCGCCTCGTCGATGCGCGCTTCCGGAACGCCGCCCTGCTGCACCGCGCGCAGCACGGCGGCGATCGCAGCGTGCTGGCGGTCCTCGCGGTGCGACACCAGCACGATATCGGTGCCAGCCAGCAGCGTTGCCACCGCGCCGGCAGCCACGCCCACGCCCTCCGATATCGCGCCCATCTCCAGGCAGTCGGAAATGACGGCGCCGTCGTAACCCATTTCTTCACGCAGCAGGCCGGTGAGTACATTGCGCGACAGCGTGGCCGGCAGGCTGGCGTCCGGTTCGAAGGCCGGGAAAGCCACGTGGGCCGTCATGATGGCGTCCACGCCGGCGTCGATGGCGGCGCGGAACGGCGCCAGCTCCACTTCGCGCAGGCGCTCCTGCCCGTGCAGCACGGACGCCATCGCGTAGTGCGAGTCCACGGCCGTGTCGCCATGGCCTGGGAAGTGCTTGGCGGTGACGATGGCGCCGGCGCGCTGCTGGCCGCGCATGGCCGCGATGCCGTAGCGGATCACGGTGTCCGCGTCTTCGCCGTAGGCACGCACGCCGATCACCGGGTTGAGCGGATTGTTGTTCACGTCCAGCACCGGCGCGAGCAGCATGTTGACGCCGATCTGGCCCATCTCGTCGCCGTTGACGAAATTCATCTGCTCGCAGTGCGCCACCGCGCCGGCGGCCTGGAACGCCATGGCGGCCGGTATCGGCGTCACGCCCTGCTCGATGCGCATCACCATGCCGCCTTCCTGGTCCAGCGCGATCAGCAGCGGCTGCTCGCTCACTTCCGCGTTGATCTCCTGCAGGCTGCGGCACAGCGCCGACACCTGCTGCGGCGTATGCACGTTGCGCCGGAACAGGATCACGCCCCCCACCCGCTGCTCCCGTATCAGCCGCGCAATGGCGGCGTCGGGCTCCAGCCCGTCGAAGCCGACCATGAACAGTTGTCCGATTTTGTGCGCCAGTTCGTCTGCCATTTCCGTACTCTCCTCGTGTAAAAATTATTCGTTCCAGCCGCGCAGGCCGAGCAGCCGTTCACCCAGGCCGCTCAGCTGCGCGGTGGCGTAGCAGGTCTGCTCCTTGCGGCGCGGATCGCCGTGCAGGCTGTAGCCTTCCGGCGCCAGCCGCTCGCGCCAGGAACGGATGCGCCATGCGCGCAGTTCGGCGTTGTCCTCCTGCGCCGGCATCGTCGATATGTACTGCGCGATGCGCACCTTCTCCGCCGAGCGGTTCTGGCGTATGCCGTGACACAGCCTGCTGTTGAAAATCAGCAGATCGCCCTTCTTCAGCGGCACCCTCACGTGCGTCAGGTCCGCCACCTTGGGGCGGTACCAGTCCCAATCGTCCGGCTGCTGCGCGCGCCACGACGCGTAGTTGCGGAACAGATCGGGGATACAGACGAAGCCGCCCACCTCCTCGTCCACCTGGTCGCTGATGGACAGCACGCCCTGTACGTTCTGCGGGTCTGTATCCGGGTCGTAATCCCAATGCATGAAGCTCTTGAACTCGAAGCCCGGCTCTGGCGGCAGATTCAGGTTCACGCGGTCTATCGACACCCACAGGTCCTCGCGGCCCCACACATCCACGAACGCGTCGTACACGCGCTGCGACTGGCGCGCATCCCACAGGTGCTGGTGGTTGTACAGTTCCACCATGCCGGCGTTGAAACTCAGTTCGGTCTTGCGCAGGCGCGACTTCTCCGGCGGGTACCAGGTCGAGGGATCGCGGGGGTCCATCTCTTCGAAGTCCCAGATCAGGCTTTCGATCTGCGCCACCTTGTCCGCAGCGATAGCCTGCCTGATCACCACGTAGCCGTTGTTCACCCAGCATGCCCAGTCCTGCTCGGACAGCACCCGCAGCGGCTCGCCGTGCCGGCGGCCGTTCAATCGCGCCGCGCCGGCGCCGACAGTGGACAGGTTGCGGCGCGCGATACTGTTCTTGCCGATCGATTCGATGCTTTGCATTTCAGTCCCCGCTTAGTTGGTATTCAAGGAAGTGCAGCCGGTCGAAGAACAGCTCGTAGGCGTAGCCGAAGCTGTCGCATCGCGTGAAACCGCGCCGCAGATAGATGGGCATGGCGGCGCTGCTTTCCCACACCGTCAGTACGATGCGCGGACAGGCGCGGCTGCGCGCCAGGCGTTCGATCTCCGCCAGCATGTGGGCGAACCAGCCGCGCCCCTGGCAGCGCGCCTCGATCGCCAGGCTGCCGACCAGGAAGTCTTCGTCGCGCGCGTTGCGGGCGATGAAGGCGTCGTACGCGGCATCCATGTCCCTCACCTCGTCGCGGTAGTGGGATACCGCTGGCACGGACGCGAACTCGCGCACGGTGGCAGCGGTGAAAAAGCCGGCGAAGCCACCGCCGCCGCGCTCCACCATGCCATGCACATGGCCGATGTAGGGCTCGATGTTCTGCCGCCGCTGCAGGTCGCGCAGCGGCAGGCGCAGCTTGTTCCCCGCCGAGCAGTACTCCAGGTAGCTGGTGGAAAACAGCAGCTCGGCCATGCGGTCGCGGACAGCGTCATCGAGCGCGGCGCCGGAAACGAACGTCACTGGAACCGGTGGCCGCAACAAGGCACTCATTGGGCGCTCCTGCGGCCATCCTGCGCCACGCCGTGGCGAGCCAGGCGCAGCACCACCTGTTCGCGTTGTCCGTTGCCGCGCGTCGGACACCAGTAGTCCCCGCCGAGGATGCGGTCCGCGTTGCGCGCCAGCAGATAGGCTGCGAACAGCGTGTTCACCCGGTCCAGCAACTGGTCCTGCGACAGGAAGGAATAATAGTTGCAGCTTTCCGGCTGCGCGCGCAATTGCGGGGCATACGCCATGCGCGGCACTTCGCGGAACCAGGCCAGTTCCGACACGGTCTCCAGCTCCAGCGCGTGCCCTAGCCGCCAGCCGCGCTGCTCCAGCGCCGCCACACATTCAAGATAGCTGCGCTCCTCGTCGGCGCTGAAGGGCACCGCCGCACCGGTGATCGCGTCAACCCGCAAGCGCATACCGCGCAGGCCGCCCACCACCGCCTCCGGCTGGCCGTCGTGCAGCACCGCGTGGCGCCGCGTCATGTCGTGGTAGGCGAGGAAGGTCTGGCCGATGTGGCGGTGCCATTCGCCGTACGTCGCCTGGTGCAGCAGCGCCGCGTAGTCCTGCATTGCGGCAGCATCCGTACGCTGCGGCGGATGCGGCATGCCGTCCAGGTTGCGGTCCATGGCGGCGAGGATCTGGCGCAGCGCGCCATTGCCACGCCGCGCCACCAGCATGCCGTTTTCATCCTTGATCAGATTGAGCCACGAAACGAAGGTGGCGTTGATTTGCTGCGTTTGCGGATCGAAGGCGAAGTTCACATAGTCGGGCACTTCCGGCTTGGCCAGGAAAGCGGTGGCGGCGCGGTAAGGCATCGTATCCGCATCCAGGTAGATCCCGCCGGCCTCGTACAGGATCAGGAGGCGGAAATAGTCGGCCAGGTTCACGTAGCAGCGCGCCGCGTGCAGCTGCTCGAACAGCGCCAGCCGCTGCGGGGCGCGCGCCTGCGCCAGCTTGCGCAGCGAATGCACGGCCAGCACATCGCGCCCCACCACATAACCGCCGATGGCCCAGCCGCCGATATCGCGGCCCACGCGGAACGAGGGATCGCCGCGCAGCTGCGCCGCGTCCCACACCCACAGCACCAGTTCGTATTCCGGATCATCCGGCGCCTGCACCTCGGCGATGGCGGCTTCCCATTGGCAGATGGCTTGCCGGGCGCCGTCCGGCAAGGGGCCGCCCATCCAGATGCGGTGCATCAGCAACTCCTCCGGCGCCAGCGTCTGGGTCGGGATGCCGATCAGCGACGACACCCGGCGCGCGTCGAACAGCGCAAACTGTTCGCGCACCAGCTGGCGCACCTGCTCCAGCTGCCGCCGGTAGCCCTCCTCCAGCAAATGCAGGCGGGCGCTGTGTTCGCACTGCGCACTGGGATCCTGGCGGCAGAAAGCCTCCCATTGCTTGCACGTGACGAAAGCGGACTTTAAATCTTTGATCAGAACTTCATACTCAAGATCGAAACTCATCAGATTCTCTCCAGGCAGTCGGTGACAAAAGAAGGCAGCGTTAAGCGGTGTCCGCCACCGGTAACGCGCTTGGCGCGGCTGGCGCGCCACTGCCCGCAGCTTCGCGCGCCGCATGGCGGCTGGCGGCACGCCGCAGGGCAAGGAACAGGAACACGCCAAGCGGCGCGTTCATCAGCGCGTAGGCGCCGAGCGCATAGTCGAAATGCGCGCAAACCGCGTTGTACAGCTCAAGGCCGGCGGCCAGGTAGAGGCAGTACAACAAGCTCATGGCGCACGACGTCAGGTTCATGGAAACGCCGGTGGCGGTCAGCGCGATGCGTAGCAACGCGCCATTGAACAGGCCGAAGCCGGCCGAATAGACGAACATGCAGAGCACGAACATGTGGCCCTGCCGGTACAGCAAGGCGGCGCCGGCCATGCCCACCAGCGCCAGCGCCCCGCCCTGCCGCAGCAGGCGCGCCAGCGAGAAGCCCTCGCCCAGGCGCTGGATCGCCAGCGTGCTGCAGACGAAGCCGCAGAAGATGGCGCACTGCCAGGCGATGTAGGTGCCGTAGGGAGCGCCCATGCGCTGCAGGACGATCGCGGGCGACAGCCCTATCCACGCGGTCAGCGGCGTGATGGCGCAAGCCGCGACAAAAATGCCGAACATGAACGTGCGGTTGGTGAAGATGGCGCGGTAGCTGGCCGCGAGGCTGCGCGGCGCGGCCGGCACCTGCGCCGCGGCTGCGGGGATTGAGGCCGAAGTTGCGGCCGGGGCCGCGGCATACCCGGGCATGGTGCGGAACAGGCCTACCCAGGCCACCGCGCCCAGCACAAACGCGATGCCGAAAATGGCGCGCCAGTCCAGCACCGTAATGACGGCGCTGCCGATCACCGGCCCGATCAGCGGCGCGAACACGGTAGTGTTGCCCATCAGGGAAGTCATCTTGACCGCCCGCTCGTCGTCCAGCAGTTCGTGCACGGCGGCGTAGCCGATAAAGATGAAGCACGAGCCCATGCCCTGGAAGAAGCGAATGGCAAGGAATTGCGTGATGGTCTGCGCGAACGGCACCAGCAGCGTAGCGGCGAGGAACAGCGCATTCCCGGCCAGCATGACCTTGCGCTTGCCGATGCGGTCGGCCACCGGTCCCAGGAAAATCTGCAGCGTACTGCCACCCAGGATGTACAGGCTCAGCGACAGCCCAATCGCGTGGCTGGACGACTGGAACTCGCGCACCACCTGCGGCATGGCCGGCATGATCATGTCGTTGGACAGGTAAACCGCCATTTCGTACAACAGGAAAAACAGGCAGAAATACAGCAACCGCTTATTCGTTTGCGCCATTGCGCCCCCTTTTGCAAGTCAGCCACGGACAACACCAAGTCACTACAACTTTGCAATTTGGTATCTAACTGGACTGTATACTATCGCAATTGGTAATGCATTGGTATTTATTTTTTGCTATTCCCGCGTGGAATTAGCTGTGTCCGTACGGTTCGTGCCGCGCCGCGTAGGCGCTACGGACGTGCTGGGCGATGTAGGTGCTGAGGCCACTTCCGCTGCGCGCAAGGCGCTGCATGCGCCGGACATGGGTACGCCCCGCGCTGGCGACAGTGTAGGTGTAGACCGCGCCCCCGGCGAACTGCACGTCGATGGCGTCGGCCCGTATGGCATAGGCGGTCACCCCTGAGGTGCCGCTGAGGTCTCGATAGCGCTCCATCGCGCCAATGTAGCGCGCCTTGCGGATCGCCGCCGCCAGCGTGAGGTTGACATTGTTGCCCAAGGCAAGCAATAATCTGCCAAAGGCAAATTAATGGAGCCGCCATGCATACCAGTCTGGAAGAACGCATCGACATCGTCCGCCGCTTCAACCGCGCCTACACCCACCAGATAGGTGTGCTCAACGAGCATCTGCTGGACAGCGGCTTCTCGCTGACCGAAGCACGCATCCTGTACGAACTGGCGCACAGGACCGGCATCACCAGTTCGGACCTGTGCCGCGAGCTCGGCCTGAACGCAGGCTATCTGAGCCGGGTGATTGCCGGCTTCGAGAAAAAAGGGCTGGTGGCCAGGACGCGCTCGCACACCGACGCGCGTGCCGCCCGGCTGGAGCTGACCGGCCAGGGCCGCGATACGTTCGGGCAGCTGAACGAGGCTTCAAAGCGCGCAGTGCGGACCATGCTGGATCGGCTGCCGCCGCAACTGCAGCACGACCTGGTTGAGGCCATGGGCCAGATCCAGGGCCTGCTGGGTGCGCCCTCGTCCAGCTACATCCTGCGCAACCCGCAGCCCGGCGACATGGGCTGGATCGTGCATCGGCAAACGGTCATGTATGCGCAGGAGTACGGCTGGAACAACGAGTACGAAGCGCTGGCTGCGGAGATCACCGCCAATTTCATCCGCGACTTCGACGCAGCATCCGAGCGCTGCTGGATCGCGGAAAAGGACGGCAAGGTGGTCGGCTCCGTGTTCGTCGTGCGCCAGGACGCGACCACCGCCAAGCTGCGCATGCTCTACGTCGATCCAAGCGCGCGCGGCAGGGGTATCGGCGGCCGGCTGGTGGACGAATGCCTGCGCTTCGCCCGCCAGGCCGGCTACAAGACGATGGTCCTGTGGACCAACAGCGTCCTCACCGGCGCCCGCCGCATCTACGACAAGGCCGGCTTCCAGCTGATCGAAGAAGCGCCGCAGCGCAATTTCGGCAAAGACCTGATCAGCCAGGTATTCGCGCGCGAGCTGGCTATGCCCTGAAGTCAGCTGCCGCGCTCCGCGTCGCCCTGGTGCACCGCATAGCGCAGTTCCGCCATGCCCGCGCCCATCTGCCGTACTGACATCAGGCGCAGCACGGGGCTGAGCACCCTGCGCGGAAACAGCGGCTTGCCCTTGCCCAGGGTGGCCGAGCCTATCTGCAGGATCAGTTCGTCCAGCAGGCCGGCATCGTAGAACTGGCCGGCGAGGTCGCCGCCGCCGACAATCCAGATGTTCTTGCCGCCGGCGGCGGCCCGCATCCCGGCGTGCACGCTGCGCACGTCGCCGCTGACAAAACGCACGTCCGCGCCTTCGATCAAGGGCAATGTGCGGCGGGTGAATACCCAGGCCGGCTGGGTGTACGGCCACGCGGCGCCCACTTCCGCGATCACCTGCCCGGCGTTACGCGCCATCCATTCATAGGTGGCCGATCCCATCGCCAGCGCGCCCACGTCCGCGATGAATTCGGGATAGCTGGAATCGTTCACGTCGCCCAGCGGGAACAGCCAATCGAGCGCATCGTCCTCGGTGGCGAGGAAGCCATCCAGGCTGCTTGCGCAGTAGTATTGGGTTTTCATGCGTGCACTTCCTGTGCCTTAGTGGCTTGCTGTGATCTTGAACGTGCCGCGCGGCGGCGGCTCGGTGTCCTCGATGGCGACCTTCGATACCACGGCGGCGGGCGGGCCGCGCCTGGCCCAGGCGATGATGGCGTCGACCGCCTGCGCGTCACCGTCCACCACGGCTTCCACCGAGCCATCGCTGCGGTTGCGCACCCAGCCTTGCAGGCCCAGCGCCGCCGCTTCGTTGGCCAACGTGGCCCGGTAGCCCACGCCCTGCACCCGCCCTTCTATGATCAGCCGCTTTGCCATCGCCATCCCTCCTTGGCCACTGCCGCAAGCTGGCTATTTTAGCAAGATCATGTATGCGCAGCGCTTTCGCGCGCTAAAAATTCCCTTTTTTGATTGAAGTTATTATACGAAACGTATACGATTTGTATATTGATCATATAAAAGGAAATCCAATGGGAAATTTAAGCAATCCCGGCGGCATGACAAAGCACCCCGAGGCGCTGGCCTTGCTGGCCGAATCCGGCCGGCTGCTGGCCTGCGTGTTCGGGCTGCTGGACCGCACGCCGCTGGCCGGCATGTCAACGCTGCAGATCGATGCCATGGTGGAACGTTTCATCGTGCACGAACTGCAGGCGCGGCCGGCCAGCAAGGGCCAGTACGGCTACGGCTTTGTGCTCAATTCGTCGGTCAACCAGGTGGTCTGCCATGGCGTGCCCTCGGCCTCGGTGGTGCTGCGCGATGGCGACATCGTCAATCTGGACATCACGCTGGAAAAGCACGGCTACATCGCCGACTCCAGCAAGACCTATCTGATCGGCGACGTCAGCCCCGCCGCGCGGCGGCTGGTCCAGACCTGCTACGAAGCCATGTGGAAAGGCATCCGCGCGGTGCGCCCCGGCGCCCGCCTCGGCGACATCGGCTGGGCGATCGAGCGGCACGCCAAGCGCAACGGCTATTCGGTGGTGCGTGAGTTTTGCGGCCACGGCATCGGCCGCGAGATGCACGAGGAGCCGAAGGTGCTGCACTTCGGCGACCGGGGCGCCGGCCTGCCCCTGCAAGAAGGCATGGTGTTCACGATCGAGCCCATGCTCAACCGGGGCGGCCGCAGCGTGCGGACCGAGGCGGACGGATGGACCGTGGTGACGCGCGACGGCTCGCTGTCGGCGCAGTTCGAGCACACCGTGGCCGTCACGGCCAGCGGCGTGGCGGTGCTCACGCTGCGCCCCGAGGAACGGGGCATGGCCGGCAAGCCGGCCTGACGCGCCTTAGCGCGCCAGCGGGTTCGGCGTCGGCTCGGCCACCTTGTGCAGCAGGTTGCGGTCGATGTGGTGGAAGGGCTCGTCCTCTTTGCCCCGGATCAGCATCACGGTGTCTTCCTCGTAGCCCCAGGTGCCGTCGTCGTTGATGGTGACCTTGATGCGGTATTCCACCGTCTTGAAGCCGAACTCCAGGAAGGGATTGGAACGGATGCCGTAAGTGTCGGACTCGCGGTAGGCCACCAGTTCAAAGCTCTTGGCGTCCGGCGCGGCGGTGCCGGAGGCCATGGCGATCTGGCCGCGCGGGATGGCCAGCGTCTGGATCACGGTATTGGTGGCAGGTTCCCACAGCCAGTAGCCAACCTGCTCGTGGTAAGTCTTCACCTGCTCAGGCTTGGTGATCAGGATGACGTAGCGCAGGCCGTAGAACAGCTGCGGGCCGTTGGTCACCGGGTCGATCGGCTGCAGCTCGATGCGCTCCACATAGGCCTGCTTGCGCGGGCCGTCCACCTTGGGTTTGATGTCCAGGCCGCGCTGTCCCTCGAAGATGCCGGCCATCGCGGTCAGCGGCCCCAGGTTGGCCAGCGTGTTGACGTCGACGTTGGACGGTTCGGTGTAAATATCGTTGGAGAATTCTTGGCTCATGGCTGCGGGTGTCTGAAGATGCAATTTAGCAATTGTAGCGCATGGGGCCGCGCCGCGAGCCGGCGCCGAACAATGCGCCGTCAGGAGCCGGCGGCTTCCGCCTGCGCTTCCAGCATGGCCCGGATCAGTTCCGGCGCCACCGGACGGCTGAACAGATAGCCCTGCATGTCGTCGCAGCCGCTCTCCTGCAGGAAGCTGCGCTGCTGCACCGTCTCCACGCCCTCCGCGATCACGCGCAGCTGCAGCTGGTGCGACAGCGAGATGATGGCGCGCGCGATGGCCTGGTCGTCGCTGCTCACGTCCAGGTCGCGCACGAAGGACTTGTCGATCTTCAGGCTGCTGATCGGGAAGGACTTGAGCGCGGCCAGGCTGGAGTAGCCGGTGCCGAAATCGTCGATGGACAGCGAAATGCCCATTGCCTTCAGCTCGCGCATCTTGTCGATGGCCTGCTGCAGGTCGCGCATCAGCAGGCTTTCGGTCACTTCCAGCTCCAGCCACTGCGGCGCCAGGCCGCTCAGTTCCAGCGCGCGCCGCACCCGCATCACCAGCCGCGCATCGTCGAACTGGCGCGCCGACACGTTGACCGAGATCGTCACCGGCGGCAAGCCGGCGGTCTGCCAGGCGCGCGCCTGCCGGCACGCCGTCAGCAGCACCCATTCGCCGATCGGCACGATGGCGCCGCTCTCCTCGGCCAGCGGGATGAACTGGTCCGGCGCCATCATGCCGCGCACCGGATGCTGCCAGCGCAGCAGCGCTTCCACGCCGAACACCAGGCCGCTGTCCAGGTTCACCTTGGGCTGGTACTGCACCCGGAACTGCTCCTCGGCCAGCGCGCTGCGCAGGCCGTCCATCAGGTCCAGTTTTTCCTCCAGGGTGGAATTCATCTCCTGGGTATAGAACTGCACATTGTTCTTGCCGGTGTCCTTGGCGCGGTACATGGCGGCGTCCGCGTTCATCAGCAAGGTGTCGGCGTCGCTGCCGTCGCGCGGATACATCGCCACGCCGATGCTGCAGCTCACCTGCACCGGCTGCCCGCCCAGCACCACCGGGCGTATCACGGCCTCGCGGATCTTCTCCAGCAGCAGCATCAGCGCGCCGCCGCTGTCGCGCTGCTCGGGCAGCACCAGCACGAACTCGTCGCCGCCGAAGCGGCCCACGGTGTCGTGCCGGCGCACGCAAGCCGTCATGCGCGCCGCCACCTCGGTCAGCAGCTGGTCGCCGGCGGTGTGGCCCAGGCCATCGTTGACCACCTTGAAGCTATCCAGGTCGATGAAGGCTACCGCCACTTCAAGGTCGTTGCGCTCGCCGTGCAGGATGGCTTGCTGCAGGCGGTCCGCGATCAGGCTGCGGTTGGGCAGGCCGGTCAGGCTGTCGTGGTGCGCCATGTGGACGATGCGTTCCTCGGCCAGCTTGCGCTCGCTGATGTCGCGCACGATGGCCACCACGCCGCCGTCCACGCCCACCACCTGCCAGTGCAGCCAGTTGGCGTGCAGCTGCGGCATGCCGTTGCGCTGCTCCTCCTGGTATACCCCGCCCACCTGGGCGATATGGGCCAGCGTTTCGAACTTTCCGCTCACGCGCACCTGCGGCAGCCAGGAACACAAGGTCATGCCCTTGAGCTGGGCGCGGGTCAGGCCGGACAGCGCCTCGGCGCGGCCGTTGGCGTCGGCGATGTCGAAATCGGTCACCACGCCGCGCCGGTCGCGCAGCGCGCGCAGCACGAAAAAGGCGTCCATGCTCGCCTCGGAGGCGGCGGCATAGGTCTCCTGCGCGTTGCGGATGCGGCGGCGCGCCATGGCGCCCTGCCAGATCCAGACCCACAGCAGCGCGGCCAGCAACAGCAGCACTGCGCTGGCCACGCCCGCTTCCCACAGGCTGGCCACGCGGCGCCGCTCGAACACGGCCAGCTGCTCGCGCTCGGACAAGCCGGCCAGCGCGGTCAGCGCGAAACCGTGCAGCGGGCGCGCCATCGTGTAACGCGCCACGCCGTCCCAGGAATTGGACAGGCTGGCACCCACTTCGGCGCGCAGGTCCAGCTGCTGGCCCCAGCTCACTTTGTCTCCCACGCGCAGCGCGCGCACCACGCCGTCGTTGCCCACCAGCGCCAGCGCGCCCTGTTCGCCCTGGCGGCGGCGCTCGTAGCCGCTGGTAAAATAAGCGGGATCGACTTCGATCACGGCCACGCCCGCGAACTGGCCTGCCGCGTCGTCAAGGCGGCGCGTGAAATGCAGGCGCGCGTCGCCGCTGGCGGCGTCGCGCACGGTTTCGCCGACGATGGCGGCGTGCCCCGGCGCTTCCCGGTGCTGCTTGAAATAAGGCTGGTCCGCCACCGAAACCGGCCGCGCCACGGGGCTGCGGGCGACCACCTGGCCCTGCGCGTCCGCAATGCTGATGGCGAACACCAGTGCCGACGGCAGCAGGCCATGCTGGTTCAGCTCCGCCAGCGCGTCCGCCGCGCCCTTGCGCTCGGCGGCGTAGGCGATCACTTTCAGGCTCTGGTCTATTCCGCCCAGGTTGCGCGCCACTTGCGCCTCGTAAGTATCGACCAGCTCGCGCACCGAATCGGCGGCGCCCTTGGCGGCCAGTTCGCGCTCGATGCCGATAAAATGGAAAGTAAAGACCCAGATGGCGCCCAGCAGCAGCGCCGTAAACAGCGGCAAGGTCACATAGGTTTCGAGTCCCAGCCGCAGCCAGCGCGCACGCTTGGCGGCGCCGCTCTTGTGATCCAGCCGCGCCATCACTTCACCACCAGCACGGCGCGCACGCTCGCGTTCAGCGCGGCGCGGTCGATATAGCCTATCAATGCGGGGTCGGCGGCAACCATGCGGCGCACGGCGGCGTTGCCGGCCGCTTCGCGCGGCGGCTGGCCGCGCCCGGTGAACATCATCTTGGTCCAGTGGGCCTTCATCGATTCCGGCGTGCGCGCCGCGACTTTGGCGTAGAATTCATTGCGTACCGGCGAGCCCAGTTTCTGGTCCACCGCCACTGCCTCGGCGCCGCCCGGATAGCGTGCCGCCTCGGCCAGGAAGATGTCCGCCACCTGGCGCGCCTCGAGGGCGGTGACCGGACTCCTGGCCGACACGATCACCACCAGCTCGCGCGCTGGCGCCAATCCCGGCCACGCGCAGGCGCACAGCAGGCAGCATAGCAGCCTGATAGCCAGGCGAACGGGCGGACGGAAGTTCAGCATTGCGTATTATTTGTATTTCCGCGACAGGGCAACATGCCAGCCGCTATGGCGGAGGCTAACCAAAGGTAACCGGGTGAGGACAGGCGCTTCTTGGGCCTGCCATGGGGAATCCAGCATGAATGCGGCACTTTATCGCAGCCGCTAGTAACTGTCGATCACTTTCTTGGTGGAACTGGTTATTTGGATTATGCAAATATTAAGCCATGATGAAAAAGCATCTCTGCAATAGAGTGTCTCTTATCAGAAACCTAAGTTATACTGAGTGAAACACGTACAGGGACGACGCTATGCAAGCCTCACTGAAAGACATTTTCTTATCGGTGCTGAAACTATGGCCGCGCCGCAAGGGTGCCGCAGCCGTCACGCCTGCGCAGCCGGCGGCCGCGCCCAAGCCGCCCGCCATTCCGCTGCGCCTGATCGGCGCGGCCATGGGCGAGCAAGTGGACGAAGACGCGCTACGCGCGGAAACCACGGCCTGGATGAAAGCCACCGGCCAGGGCAAGCTGGACGCCCCGTCCGACTTCTGGCGCGCGCTGGCGCTGGCCACGTCCGCGACGCGCGAACTGGCCACGGTGGCCGGCGCGCACAAGGGCCTGGCGCAGCCGTCCGAAGCCGCCCTGCCCAGGCTGCAATTGATCGCCCTGCTGCCGGCGGAGTGGAAAGGCCCATGGCGCGACGCCGCCGGGCGCTGGCTGCAGCACCAGCTGGTGAGCGCAGGCTGGCCAGTGGAACAAGTGGACCGCAATGCGCGCCGCAACCAGCATCCCACCCAGGTGCTGACGGCGCTCAAACACAGCACACAGCCATGCCTGGCCTTGCTGCTGGCCTGCGGTGCGCAAGCGGGCGAAGGCGCCGCAGCGCTGCTGCTGGCGGACACGGAACAGGCCGCGCTGCTTGGCGCAGGCCCTTACCCGCTGCTGCAGTCGGTGGCCGAAGGACGCGCCGATCCAGCCTCCCACACACCGGCGCCTGGCTTCCCCCTGCTGCGCACCCTGGCCCAGCAAGCCATCAAACCGCTGCCGGTGGCGGTCCCCCTGGCAGCCGCCGAGACGCCGCTGCAAAATCCGCTGCAGGACCCGCTGCACGATCCGGCGCATGCGGCCGCCGCGCGGCAGATGCACGTCGCCAGCCAGGCCTGAGCGAATCCGGGCCGGCCGCGTAAATTGCTGCTGTACCGGCATCACACGTCCGGCGACGTGATCGACTTCGAGCCCGCCACCGGGCATTGGCGCTACGTCGACGAAGGCCGGCATCCGGCCGTGTCGGCGCTGTCCACGGCCTACCGCCGCAGCGCCCCCATTCCGGGCACCTATACCTTGGAAGAGCAGCGCATGTACTGCATGTACTGGACGCCGGAGGGCGTGCTGGTGCTGCATATGCCGGACCAGCGCCGGCATGCGCTGTTCCGCCACGGCGACGGCGAGCGGCTAGAGGATATGCGCCATGGCCTGCGCATCGAGCTGGCCGCCACGCCTGGACGCAACGGCTACAACACCCTGCGCATCAGCGGCGCGGATGGCCATGCCATCCACCGGCTGACCTACCACGCGCTGCCGTACGCGCTGCTATACGGCGCGGACTTCAGCCACAACGACCGCATCCTGGCCGACTGGGACTTCTTCGAGGGCATCAAGGACGCCATCGAAGACCTGGAAGCGAAGCTGCAAGGCGGCAGCGCCAGCTGATGCGCTGTTTGAGCCATGCGGACTATTTGAGCTTGCCCAGGATCTGGATCTTCAGGTCTTCCGGGCTGAAGCCTTGCTGCAGCGGGATCATGCCGCTGTCATCGGTCACGCCCTCGATACGCGCGCCGTTCGCTTTCGTGATGGCGTAGCGCATGTTCCGGACCGGGTCGCCGGCCGGATCGAGCAGCTGGAACTTCTCGTCGAAGCGCATGGCGCCGCGTGGCAGCTGCGGCATTTCCGCCCCCATGCTGGCCGGGCCGGAGAAACTCTTTTTCCCGGCATGGATGGTCAGTTTGCCGGGACAGGACACCACGATGTTGCCGCCGTCGATGACGATGCTGGCGCCGCCCGCCGTGGCCAGCTTGATGCTCTTCGCAGCCGACCAGTCGACGTGCGCGTTCGCGCTCACCACCTGCACATCGTCGCGCGCCTGCAGCGCCAGCGTATCGGCCTGCGCCTGCACGTCGATCGCATCCGCCGCCGCCACCATCTGCAGGCCGATGCCATCCTCGCCGGCCTTGACCGCGCCGCCCAGCACGCCCAGCGCCTGGCCGCTATGCGCGCGCAACTGGCCACCGCTGGCGAACTGGCTGTCGCCGCCGCTCATCAGGCTGACGGTTTCCCCGCTGGCCAGCTGCACGCCCTGCCCCGCCGTCACACCCAGGCCAGCCCTGGCGCTGACGGCCAGCAGCGCGGCGCTGCTGTGCGGCAGCTTGCCCTCGCCGGCGCCGGTGCTGCGGGCTTCGGCGTCCGCTTGCGCCGCCTCCAGGCTGGCGTCGCCGACCATGCCGGACAAGGCGGCCTGCAGCGCCTTCAGCGGCGCGGCGCCTTCGTCCAGCCGGCTGCCCCCCGCGCGGGCCGCGCCCGCATGGCTGGCGTAAACCACCGTCTGGTGCGTGGCGGCCGCCTTGCTGAACGATTCGCCCAGTTGCGCCGCCTGTTTCATCAGCGCGATGCCGGCCGTGTTGTCGCCGGCCGGTTCGCGCGCGCCTGCCGCGTGCGAGATGGCGTAGCTGGTCACCAGCAGGCCGGCGCCGCCGCGCACCGCGCCATAGGCCTCGGTGCGCAACTCCGCCCCCAGGCCCCGCAGGCTGCCACGGTAGTTGTCGGCGCCGTGCACCAGGTGGCCCAGGTTCAATTCGCTGGCGGCGTGGCTGCAGCGCAATTGCACGCGGCCCTGCCCATCGGTGTCGTCGAACAGCAGCTGGCTGTAGCCGGCGCCGCCGAACTCCTTGCTGCGCACGCCCCACTGGGACGCTGCGCTGCGGTGCTCCCCAGTGCCGGCCGCCGCGCCGTGCCATAGCGGCGCGTGGCCGTTGGCCAGGTTGCCCTGCGCGGACGGCGCATGGTCGTGCGCGCGGCCGAACAAGCCGGCCGCGCCGGCCGCTGCGGCGGGCTTGCCGCCCGGCGTGGGCGCCTGCCCACCCTCGCCCTGGCCGTTGTACAGCGCGCCGACGATGATGGGCCGATCGATATCGTTCTCCAGGAACTGCACCAGCACTTCCTGCCCTATGCGCGGCAGGAACTGGCTACCCATGCCACCGCCGGCTGCGCGCTGCGCCACCCGCACCCAGCATGTGGCGTCGCCGCTTGCCTGCCAGTGGAAGCGGATGCGCACCCTGCCCAGCCGGTCGCAATACAGTTCGTCCGCGCCCTGCGCGCTGTCGCCGCCGTCCGCCCCGACCACGATGGCGCTTTGCGCCCCCATGGCGGTCGGCTTGGGATGGCTGCGCCCGCCGCTGCCCGGCAACTGCGGGCGCCACGGCGTGTGCGCCGCCACCGCTTCGAAGTGGTTGGCATAGCCGCTCTCGCGCGCCTGCGCCAGCGTCAAGGCGAATCCGTCCGGCCAGTCCTGCGCCGAGTGCTCCTGCAACAGCTCCGGGATGGGGCCAAACAGCTCGGCCAGACCCTGCTGCACCGGCGCCGGCAGATTGTTGACGCCCACGCTCAGCACGCGCAGCACCGTGTAGCCATCCGGCGCGCCTGCCAGCGGGCACTGCGAAATGCGCAGCATGGTGCCGGCGCGCAGCGTGCGCACCGTGGAGCGGCCTTGCCACAACTGGCTGCGTGCTTCGCGGCCCTGCATCTGGAACCCGGCGTAGCGCTGCGCCTGGCCGGCGTTGGCCCAGGCGTACTGGCCGGGGAAGTCGTAGTCTTCCAGCGGCGGCAGGCTGGCGCCGGCGCGCAAGGTCGACGGCGCCGCTGCGCCCACCGCGCGCTTGCCCTTGTAGTCGTAGCTCTGCAGGGTGGCCAGCGACGACGCCACCTTGCGCCGCGCCTGCAGGGCCTGCACCGTGTCCTGCTGTTCACCGGGCCGCACACCGTGGAAGCGCACGCCTTCGCCGGCGGCGCTGCTGCTGTCTTCGGGGATGGCGCTGCGCTGCAGCGTGTCGGCGTGGATCACCAGGCTCTGGCCTTCCTCGCCGTCTTCGAAACGCCAGCCCAGGCCTTCCTCGGCCAGCAGGCGGCGCACGAAGTCCAGGTCTGTTTCGCGGTACTGGCAGCAGTAGCTGCGCGGGGCAACGCCTTCCATGAAAGGCGCCACGTCGTCGCTGACGCGCCAGCGCGCGCCGCCATAGCTGTCAAGCACGCTGCCCACGATGTCCAGCACCGCCTTGTCCTGCCATACCCGGCTGTTGCGCGCCTGGCCCAGGCGCCATAGCCACGGCGTGAGGCGCAGCCGGTAGCGCGCCATGCCGCCTTCGCTGCCCAGCATGGCCGCCTGCGTGATCTCGCCGCCGAAGGCGGTGCGGCTGCCGTCGGCCAGCGAGATTTCAAGCGCGGCCGCCTTGCCCACCAGCTGGCGCAAGTCGACAAAGGCGCTGGTCGACAGCACGATGACGTCGCGCGCGCCGGTTTCCTGCAGCTGCTCGTCCGCCACAAAGGCTTCCACCAACAGCTCGCCGGCGTCCGGCACGGCGGCGCCGTCAGGCAGGCGCAGCGCGTACAGCCGGGTGGCGCTGGAAAACTGCGCCAGGCTCGCAGCGATCTGCGCCACGGCGGCGGGCGTCATGGGAACGCTCCATCCACCGCTGCCGTCACCACCGGCTTGCACAGCGGATCGTCCTTCGCGCTGGCGCAGGTGCGGACGCGGCATTGTTCGGCGCCCTTGGTGCTCAGCTGGCGGCACTGTTTCAGCTTCACCGACAAGGTCTCGGGCTGCCCGGACGGGCGCGTGGCCTGGGTGTGGGCCACCAGCGCGGCCAGCAGCGCCACGTCGCTGTCAGGCGCCGGCGCCTGCTTGGCCTTGGCGGGCGGCGCGGCTTTCGTGCTGCGCGGGGCGGTCTTGGCGACGGTCTTGGCGCCGGCTTTGTCGGGGTTGCGGCCCGGCTTTTCCGCCTTGGCACGCTTGCCGTCATTCCTGGCCAGCCTGGGTTCCGGGGACTTGGCCTTGGCAGGCGATGGTGCGTTCAGCATCTCGCGCAGCGACTGCTGCTTCTCGGGCTTTTCTTCCTGTATGGCGGCGGCGCTGGAGGGCTTCGATGGCGCCGCCAGGGCAGCGACCAGGTCGGCGCTGTTGCCCGGCGCGGCAGCGGCGGACGGCGCCGTGCCGCCGGCGGCCAGCGCAGCGCCGGTGGCGGCAGCCGCTGCCAGCGCAGCGCCGGGCGCGCCGATACTGGCGCCGGCTGCCGGCGCGGCGGCGCCATCGGTGGCGGCGGCCGCCGTGTCAGCGGCGCCGTCCGCAACCGCCACAGCGGCAGGCGCCGGCGCAGGCTGCGCTGGTGGCGCATGGTCGGCCAGGGCCTGGCTGGTGGCACTGCCCGGTTCGGCGGCCAGCCAAGCGGCGCCACCGCCAAGCAGCGCGACCGCCAGCGCGGCGCCGCCCCACAGCGTGCCCTTGCCCATGCCGGACGGTCTCGCGCCGGAGGCAGGCGCGGCAGCGGGCGCCGGCTTCTTCTTCCCGCTTTCCAGGTTGCCCAGGATGTTGGTCCGGGCTGCTTCCGCCTGCGGCTCGGCAGACAAAAGGCTGGGCCGGGCTGCTCCCGGCCTACGCGGCTCGTCGTGTTGCAAAGTTGCCTCCTTAGTAATTTTCGCGACTTTACCTGAAACAAGAAAATCGTGGCGCATAGCAGAACGGCAACGGAACGCACCCACCGGCGCACGAAATAATTCAATCGTGCGCGGGATTGTCAGAAACTAAATATATACTCACGGCAATGCTTTTAAGATAATTTTTGACCGGACGGCGAGGTACAGCGTGTTTCTTCTGGCGGTGGCGATGTATTTCCTACTGGCATGCCTGCTGAGCTGGCTGGTGCTGTTTCCGGCTGGCCGCGAGCTGCTGATGGGCGCGCTGGAACGGGCCGGGATGCGCTGGCGGCGCCGCCTCGCGGCGATCGCCCAGCGGCAGGAAGACGGCGCCCTGGAACTGCAGCGCAGCGGCCGCGCGCAACTGGCTGAATGGGGCGCCTTCCTGCGCCGCCATTACTTGCTGTGCGGCGCAGGCCTGGCCCTGGTGTGCCTGCCGCCGGTGGTGGCGCTGCTGGCGGGGAGCAAGCCCAGCCTCAGCGGCTTCGAGGCGTCCACGCGGGAGATCAATCCGCAGGTCGCCGGCCTGCTGGAAGGCGAGCAGCTGGTGCCGCCGCCCGCGCTGCCGCCGCTGGCCTTCACCACGGCCGAAGTGCAGCTGGAGCGGCCCATGATCGCCAGCGCCAGCCGCGACTGGGTCATGCTGGACAAGGCCTATGCGCAGCGCCTGCTGATGGCGTTCCGCATCATGAAGGAGCGCCACGGCTACGAGATGGCGCTGCTGGAAGGCTACCGCAGCCCGGAGCGCCAGAACACGCTGGCCGCGCTGGGACCGGGCGTGACCAACGCGGCGGCGTTCCAGAGCTGGCACCAGTACGGCCTGGCGGCGGACTGCGCTTTCGTCCAGAACGGCAAGCTGGTGATCAGCGAGCGCGATCCCTGGGCCATGCGGGGGTACGAACTGTATGGAGAAGTGGCTGAATCGCTGGGGCTGACCTGGGGCGGCCGCTGGAAGATGCGCGACTTCGGCCACACGGAACTGCGCGTGGCCGGCGTAATGAAACGATAGACAGGAGAATACTATGGCCGGGCCATTGATCAGGTTGGGAGACAAGCATACCCACGGCGGCGCCGTGGTGGAGGCATCGCCGCACAGCGACAGCGGCGGCATCCCCATTGCCCGCATCGGCGACAAGGTGGTGTGCCCGCTGCACGGCGCCATGGTCATCGTCACCGGCGACGCCAGCATGCTGGTGGACGGCAAACCGGTTGCCCGCCAGGGCGACATGACCAGCTGCGGCGCCACGCTGATCGCCAGCCAGCAAGCCACCGTCGACAAGGTGTAACGCGCATGAACGCCTGGATGAAAGGGATCCTGCTGTCGGTGCTGGCCTTTGGCGTCAGCTGGACCGGCGCCGTATGGTACTGGCGCAGCACCAACCGCATGCCGGACACCGGCGACCTGGCCGCCTGCCTGGTGGCGCTGCCGCTGTCGCTGCTGCTGGGCTACTGGCTGGTGCGCAAGGGCGCGTCCGCCTGGAGCGCGCGCGCCGCCGAACCCGCCGCCCCTGCCGCCGGCGGCGCCGGCGCCGCAGCCGCGGGCGCTGCCGCGACGGCCGCGGCCGACGGCGCCGCTGCGCCAGCCAGCCTGGCCATCGCCGCCGCCGCGCTGCATGCGCCGCACGGCGACAGCGCCGCAGCGCTGGCCGGCGCCCTGGCCGACAACAAGGCCCGCCCGGACCTGGACAAGGAACTGTACGACGACGACGGCTACCCCGTGATGTGCGCGCGCGCCGAAGGCGTCGACGAGCAGAACACCGAGCAGGAAATCAGCGAGTGGCTGGCCGCCCAGGGCCAGCCCGCGCTATACGCGCGCGACGAATTCTGGCGCGCCATGGCGCTGGCCACGCCGGCCGTGCTGCACCTGGCCGAAGCGGCCGCCGCCCACCCGCGCGTAAGCGAAGCCGCAACGGCTGCCGACAACGCCCTGGCCGGCCACGGCACGGCGGCGCAGGCGGCGCGCGCGCTCAACGCGGTGCCCACGCTGCAGCTGATCGCCCTGCTGCCGCCCGAGTGGAACAGCCAATGGCGCGACGTGGCCGGCCGCTGGCTGAGCCACCATATCGAACAGGCCGGCTGGCCGCAGCAGCGCATCGCCGTCAACACCCGCCCCGGCCAGCATCCGGGCCCGGTCCTGGCCGCGCTGCAGCAAAGCGGCGAGCCATGCGTGGCCGTGCTGCTCGCTTGCACCTCCCACCTGGGCGACGCCACCGTGGACGCCTGGTCCTCGAACGGCAGCCTGTTTACGGCGGCCCGCCCGCAAGGGGCCATGCCCGGCGAGGCGGCCGCCGGCCTGCTGCTGCTGGATGCCGAGCAGGCCGCCCTGCTGGACGACGGCCCCTACCCCATGCTGGCGCCGGTGGCCGCCGGCCAGCGCCCGAACGACGTGGCGCAGGCGCGCAACGGCGACTGCGCCGTGTTGAAGGAACTCGCGCAGCAGGCCATGCAGCCGCTGGCCGACAGCGCCGAGGTGCCGCTGATCGTGGCCGACACCGGCCACCGCAGCACGCGCCTGATGGAAATGATGGCGGCCGCCCAGGCGGTGCAGCCCAAGCTCGATCCGGCACAGGACATTCTCGCGCTGGGCAACGCCACCGGCCAGGCCGGCAATGCCGGCTTCCTGGCCGCGCTGGCGCTGGCCCGGCACGAAGTGCAGGAGCGCGGCGCGCCGGTGCTGTGCATCGCCAACGAAGATCCTTACCTGCGCTGCGCCGCCCTGATCCGGCCCGCATCGGACGACATGGACAACGCAACCTCCGCAACACCAGCTTGACCTCAACCAAGACCAATATGACTACCCAAACACTCCGGCAATTCTTCACCTCGCGCGCCTTCCTGCTGCTGGTCGGCTGGATCGCGCTGGCCGCCTTCCTGCTGATCGGCGCGGCCCTGCTGCAGCAGCCCGCTTCGCTGGCCTGGACCATCTTCGCGCTGGCGCTGGCCGTCGGCGCCGTGGTCTGGCTGCTCAGGCGCCAGCGCCACCAGCGCAAGTCGCGCCAGCTGGGCGACATGCTGGAGCAGCAGGTCAACCAGCCTTCACCCAAGGCCGACGCGGTGCAGCGCCAGGAAACCGATGCGCTGCGCAAGCGCATGCTGGAGGCCATCACCACCATCAAGCAGTCCAAGCTGGGCCAGTTCTCCGGCAACGCCGCGCTGTACGAGCTGCCGTGGTATATGGTGATCGGCAATCCGGCGGCCGGCAAGAGCACCGCCATCGCCAGCTCCGGCCTGCAGTTCCCCTTCGCCGACAGCAAGATCGTGCAGGGCGTGGGCGGCACGCGCAATTGCGACTGGTTCTTCACCACCGACGGCATCCTGCTCGACACGGCAGGCCGCTACTCGGTGGCCGACGAAGACCGCGCCGAGTGGTTCGGCTTCCTCGACCTGCTGAAAAAGTACCGCAAGAAGGCGCCCATCAACGGCATCATCATCGCCGTCAGCGTGGCCGAACTGGCGGGCAACCGCCCGGAGTTCGCCATCAACCTGGCCAAGAACCTGCGCCAGCGGGTGCAGGAAGTGACCGAGCGCCTGGCCGTGCACGCGCCGGTGTACGTGGTGTTCACCAAGGCCGACCTGATCAACGGCTTCAACGAGTTCTTCCAGGACAGCGAACTGGGCGAGCGCGACCGCGTCTGGGGCGCCACCCTGCCCTACAGCCAGCACACCACCAGCACCCAGGTGCTGGACCAGTTCGACGCCCGCTTCGACGAGCTGCACGACGGCCTGAAGGACATGAGCCGCGCCAGCATGGCGCTGCAGTGGCGCGAGCGCATGCCGCCCGGCGTGTTCACCTTCCCGCTCGAATTCGCCTCCATCAAGGGTCCGCTGCGCACCTTCGTCGCCACCCTGTTCGAGGAAAACCCGTTCCAGTTCAAGCCGGTGTTCCGGGGCTTCTACTTCACCAGCGCGCTGCAGGAAGGCGAGGCCGTATCGGCCTCGTCGCAGCGCGTGGCGCGCCGCTTCGACCTGAAGCTGCAGCCGCAGCACGCCGACGGCGCCTACCAGCAAAAGGGCTACTTCCTGCTCAACCTGTTCCGCACCGTGATCTTCGCCGACAAGAACCTGGTGGCGCAGTACGCCAGCCCGGCGCAAACGCGCATGCGCTACGCGGCCTTCTTCGCCGCTACCGCCTTCGTCGGCCTGGCGCTGGGCGGCTGGAGCTGGTCCTACATGAACAACCGCCAGCTGGTGGCCAACGTGGAAGCGGACCTGCAGCAAGCCGTGCGCCTGCAGAACAAGCGCTTCGACCTGCAATCGCGCTTCCAGGCGCTGGAAGTGCTGCAGGACCGCATCGAACAGCTGGACAACTACAAGCAAAGCCGTCCGCTGTCGCTCAGCCTGGGCCTGTACCAGGGCCAGACGCTGGAACGCAAGCTGCGCGAAGAGTACTTCCACGGCGTGCGGGAAGTGATGCTCACGCCCGTGGGCCAGTCGCTGGAAGCCTTCCTGTCGGAGGTCAACAGCAGCACCGAACCGATGCAGCCGTCCGTGCGGGCGGCCAACGCCGCCGACGCGGCAGCGCCGGCCGCCGGGGGCGCGGCCGCCACCGTGGCCCAGGGCTCCCAGCAGTTCAAGGACGCCTCGCCGAACAACGCGGAAGACGCCTACAACGCGCTGAAAACCTATCTGATGCTGGGCGATAAATCGCGCGCCGAAGCCGGCCACCTGAGCGACCAGCTGACCCGCTTCTGGCGCGTGTGGCTGGACGCCAATCGCGGCGCCATGCCGCGCGAGCAGATGATACGCAGCGCCGAACGCATGATCTCCTTCCACCTGGCGCAGATCAACGACACCTCCTGGCCCACGCTGGACAACAAGCTGGCCCTGGTCGACCAGAACCGCGACAAGCTGCGCCGCGTGGTGCGCGGCATGCCGGCGCGCGAACGCGTGTACGCCGACGTGAAGGCGCGTGCCGCCACCCGCTATCCGTCCATGACGGTGGCGCGCATCGTCGGCGAGCAGGACAAGGAGCTCATGCTGGGCAGCTACGCCATCCCCGGCAGCTTCACCCGCGAGGCGTGGGAAGGCTATGTGCAGGACGCCTTCCGCGACGCCGCCAACCGCGAACTGCAAAGCGCGGACTGGGTGCTGAAGACCGCCTCCAAGGACGACCTGACGCTGGAAGGCAGCCCGGAGCAGATCCAGAAGGCGCTGGTGGACCTGTACAAGAACGACTACGCCAAGGAATGGCAGAAGTTCGTGCAGGGGGTAACCATCCGCGACCTGGACGGCTTCGAAACGGCCGCCTCGGCCATGAACCGCCTGGGCGATCCGCAGCTCTCGCCGCTGAACAAGCTGATCTCCACCGTCTACCAGCAGACCTCGTGGGACAACCCCTCGCTGCTGGACGCCGGCATGCAGCGCGCCCAACGCGGCGTGTCCGGCTGGTTCCGCGAAACCATCTTGCGCCAGAAGCCATCGCAGATCAACGTCAACCTGCCTGCCGCGTCGGCGCAGAACGCCGCGCTGCCGCTGGGCCCTGTCGGCCGCGAGTTCGCCGGCGTGGCGCGCCTGGTGGTGGCCAAGGACAACGACGCCTCACTGATGCGCGGCTATATGGAACAGCTGGCCAAGCTGCGCGGCCGCTTCAACCAGATCAAGAACCAGGGTGACCCGGGTCCCGGCGCCAAGCAGCTGATGCAGCAGACGCTGGACGGCAGCGGCTCCGAACTGGCCGACGCGCTGCGCTACGTGGACGAACAGATGCTGACCGGGATGACGGACGCGCAGAAGCAGTCGCTGCGCCCGATCCTGGTGCGTCCGCTGATGCAGACCTTCGCCGTCATCGTGCGCCCCGCCGAGCAGGAAATCAACAAGGTGTGGGCGGCCCAGGTGCTCACGCCGTTCCGCCAGAACCTGGCGCTGAAGTATCCGTTCGCCACCGAATCGAAAGCCGAGGCCAGCAACGCGGAAATTGGCGAAATCTTCGGCCCGGAAGGGGCCATCGCCAAATTCTTCACCTCCACCGTCGGTCCGCTGGTGGTGCGCCGCGGCGACACATTGAGCAGCCGCACCTGGGCCAATATGGGCATCAACCTGGCGCCCACCGTGTCGGCCAGCTTCCCGGCCTGGGTGGCGCCGCTGAACGCGGGCGGCGTGGCCAACGCGGCCGCCTCCAGCGAAGGCGACGCGCAGACACGCTTCGACCTGCAGGCGCTGGGTTCGGTCGGCGCCAGCGAATTCACCATCGAGATCGACGGCCAGGCGCTGCGCTGGCGCGGCCAGCCGCAGCCGTGGGTCCACATGGTGTGGCCGAACCCGCAGGGCGTGCCCGGCGCGCGCATCACCGCCATCACCCCGGAAGGCCGCTCCGTGGTCCTCCTGAACGAAACCGGCCACTTCGGCCTGAAGAAAATGATAGACGCATCCACCCGCAAGAAGAAAGACGGCGGCGTGTTCGAGCTGACCTGGATTAACGCCGGCGTCACCGTCACCGCCAACCTGAAAATCAACGCCGCCGCCCCACCGCCGCCGGCCCCGGTGCCGCAGCAGGCCTCAGGCTTCAGGCGCCTGCGCCTGCCGGACGCGGTGGTCGTCCCGGCCGTGGCCGAAGCGCCCGCCGCCGCACCTGCCGGCGGGGCCGGCGCGGCCGCCCCCGCGCAGACCGCCGTACCCGGCGCCGCGCAGGGTGCCGCACCGCGTGCAGCTCCTGCCGCCGCCCCAGCCTCCGCCCCGGCCGGCGCCCCCGGTGCGCCGGCCCAGGCCCCCGCTCCCGGGCCTGTTCCAGCCCCGGCGCCAGGCGCCGCGCCACGCCCGCGCATGACTGCACCGCAGCAGGCGCAGCCCCAGTCCACCATGGCCGCCAATGGCGCCCGCATCGCGGAGGTGCAGCAATGAGCCGCCACGTCACGCCCGCCGCCGTCGGCTATTTCGGCAAAATTCCCAGCCGTGGCGACTTCGTCAAAGGCAGCGACAATCCGGCCCTGATCAAGGTGCTGGACGACTGGCTGGCCCAGGCCATGGACCTGCTCAGCGCCGACGCACGCTGGAAGTTGACCTACGATGCCCTGGCGCCGCTGCACTTCGCCTTTGTCGGCCCGCGCCGCCGGCACGCCATCGGCGGCCACATCGTGGCCAGCAGCGACCAGTCCAGCCGCCGCTTCCCCTTCCTCATGATGAGCAGCATGGAAGCGCCCGAACCCGCCGGCTTCGTGCCCAACGCGCCGCTGGTGCTCAGCCGCCTGTGGACCCGCCTGGAAAGCCTGACCGCCGGCGTGCTGCAAGCCTCCGAGCCGAGCTCCGCGCTGCAGGCGGCGGCGGCGCACGTGGTGGAGCTGGACCTGCGCCCGGCCGCCTACGATGCCGCCTTCAACGACTTCATGGAGATGCAAACCATCGGCGGCCTGGACGCCATGCTGTCGCAGGCCGGCTTCGCCGGCTCGGTGCGCCAGATGCTGCTGGCCCTGGGCATGCTGCTGCAGCCGGTGCTGGCCAGCAGCTCCAGCCGGCTGGAAAAGAGCTTGCTGCTGCCGCTGCCGAACGACCCCATGTACCGCAACCTGGTGGCGGCCTACTGGATGCACCTGATCACGCCGTTCCTGGCGCGCGCCGACTTCGAGCTGGCCATCTTCCTCACCCGCGTGGCGCAGCGGCCGGTGCTGGTGCTGGGCTTCAGCGGCGCCTCGGCGCACACGCTGCAAGCCATCATGGACCCGCAAGTGGGGCTGGAGCACCACATCGCCTTCGACCAGCTGGACTGGGTGGAAGACCATGTGGACTCGGACTACGCCAGCAAGAAGGCCTCCACCTACCTGTCGCAACCCAATCTGTCACTCAAATCCGCGCTCGACTCGCTGCACGCGGCATTTATTGGAACCTGAACATGCGCTACCCCGCCCTCTTACTCCTGGCCCTCGCCGCCGCGGCAGCGCAGCTGCCCGCCCACGCCCAGCCGCCAGCCGCGCCGCAGCCCGGCCAGGTGCTCGCCACCGGCACCGTCGCCGACGAAGCCAGCAAGGCCAGCGTGCTGGCCAAGCTGCGTGAAGTCTATGGCGCCGACAAGGTGGTGGACCAGATCTCGGTCGGCCAGGTGGTCACGCCGGCCAACTGGAACGCCTACGTGCAAAAGCTGATCACGCCGGACCTGAAGCAAATCAGCCGCGGCCAGCTCAAGATCGACGGCAGCACCGTTACCCTGCGCGGCGAGGTGGCCAACGAGGCCCAGCGCCAGGCGCTGGCCAGCGCGGCCGCGCTCAGCCTGAATCCCACTTACACCGTCAACAACGGCTTGCGCGTGTCGGCCAGCGACCAGGGCATCCTGGACAGCGCGCTGGCCAACCGCATTGTCGAATTCGAAAGCGGCCAGGCCAGCCTCACGCCGGCAGGGCGCAAGGTACTCGACGAGATGGTGGCGGCCATGCAAAAGCTCAAAGGCCGCAAGGTCGACATCATCGGCCACACCGACAGCGTGGGCCTGCGCGCCACCAACCAGGGCCTGAGCCAGGCGCGCGCCGAGGCGGTCAAAGCTTATCTCGCCAGCCACGGCATCAACGGCGACCTGCTGAGCGCCTCGGGCCAGGGCCCGGACCGCCCGGTGGCCAGCAACGACAGCGCCGAGGGCCGCGCGCGCAACCGCCGTATCGAATTCCGCCTGGCGCAGCAATAAGGAAAGTCACCATGTTTTCAGCAGAACAAATCCTCAAGCCGGTGAGCGACGCCCAGCCGGGCGGCTACGACCTGGCCTTCTCTCCCGAGCTGGACGCCATCGCCCAGGCGCGCACCTTCGACGACCCTTCGCTTGACCAGGGCGAGTGGGTCACCGACCTGAAAGAAGCCGACTGGGGCTTCGTGGTGCAGCGCTGCGCCGTGCTGCTTGAAACGCGCAGCAAGGACTTGCGCCTGGCCGTGTGGCTCACCGAGGCCGGCGGCAAGAAGCACGGCCTGCGCGGCCTGGCCGAGGGCTTCCGGGTGCTGGCCGGGCTGTGCGAGCAATACTGGTACAACGGCCTGTTCCCCGAAGCGGACGGCGACAACGAGCAGCGCATCGGCAATTTGAGCTGGATCCTGGCGCGCACGCCGGGCCTGCTGCGTGCCATCCCGCTCACCGAGGGCCGCGGCAGCGCCTACTCCATGGTCGATTTCGAGACCGCGCGCAAGCTGGCCAACAACGGCGGCCCGCCGGCCGGCGGCCTGAAACTGGCCGACCTGGAAGCGGCCCGCCGCAACAGCTCGCCGCAGTTCCGCGAAACGCTGGCCACGGACGCCGCAGCCTGCCTCGAAGCCCTGCGCGCCTTCGAACAGGCCGCCGACGCGCGCCTGGGCGAGGACAGCCCCGGCTTCTCCGCCGCGCGCGACGCGCTGCAAACGCTGATCCACGCGCTGCCGCCCAGCGCCGTCACGGCAAGCGCCCAGCCAGTCTCGGAAGGAGGCACCATGAACGATGCGGACCACGCAGCCCACGGCGAGGGCGCCGCCAACGGCCACGCGCAGAACGGCCACGCGGCGCCGGGCACCCCGATGCAGCTGGCCCCGTCCGGCCCGCCGGGCGCCATCCACAGCCGCAGCCAGGCCGTGGCCCAGTTGCGCACCGTGGCCCAGTTCTTCCGGCGCACCGAGCCGCACAGCCCGGTCTCCTACTTCGCCGACAAGGCCGCCGACGCCGCCGAGCAGGACCTGCACAGCTGGCTGCGCTCCGTCATCAAAGACCCCGCCTCGATGGACCACATCGAAGAACTCCTTGGCGTCAAAGGCCGCCCGCAGGACTGAGTCCCCCCCTCTTTCGAAATGCGATTCCGGTTGCAATAGGTTGCAAGTTACCGCACACTGAAATCATTCGAAGGAGGTGAAAATGCCTACCGCACTGAAATTGTCCGATGAACTGATCGACCTCGCCAAGCCTCGCGCGGCAGCCGAACATCGCTCTGCAACGTTTGCCAGGGTCGTGAAAAAGCTGCATGCGAGATCCAGAAGCGTAGTCGATAGCGCTGTGAAGGAGATCGCGTCCGATCCGGTGCCAGGCGACGAAAAAAGGGAGACTTCGCCATTGTTTTTGTGCACAAGTTCAAGCTGAATCAACCGGAGATCTTGCTGGCGCACCGCTTGCAGCCCGACACATGCTCGCCCACCACAGTCGTATTGCTCAGCATCGGATCGCACGAACACTTTTACCCAGACCTGAAGCGCCTCACTTAAAAGCGGATATGCAGATGGAGCACAGTCCTTTGTTACACGGAAGCTGTCTATGCGGTGGGGTGGCCTACCGGGCCGAAGGGCCGGTGGAGCGCGCCAGCCATTGCTACTGCACCATGTGCCGGAAGCAGCACGGCGCGGCGGCGGGCTCGTATGCGAACGTGGCCAGCGCCGGCTTTACCGTCGAGCGCGGCGCGGAGCTGGTGACGGAGTACGCGTCATCCAGTCATGGCCGGCGCGGCTTCTGCAGCGCGTGCGGCTCCAGCCTGTACTGGCGCAGCACCGAAACGCCCGACCGCATCGCCGTCACGCTCGGCACGCTGGAGCCGGAGTACGACGGCCCGGTGGAGCGCGAATGGTATCCCGAGAATAAGCCCGGCTGGCTTCCAGCCAGGTAGCGCGGCCCACCCATGCAAGGAAAATCTGACTACACCAATGGCAAGCGTTTCGCCATCGTCCTCGCCTGCTCGATCCTTTCCAGCCTCGCGCTCACCGGCACAGTGTTGGTGGCCGCCGCTGTCTTCCTTGGTCAGTCGGGCAGCAAGGCCGTCACCCTTGCGAAACACCGTTTCCCCGTTCTTGCCGGCCAGGACGGCCGCTCCCGGCTGGTCCCGCGCAAACAGGGGGGCCGGGGCCTCCGCAATACGTGCCGCAATATGCAAACCTGACTGCCTTTAGCGGATCGTGTACTTGAACTTGCCGTCTTTGTTGGCCCCCACCTTGATTTTGGCAATCGCTGCGCCTTCGGCCATCTTGGCCAGCACCGATTCGGCGATCTCCGGCAACAAGGTGCCGTTCAGGATGTGATCGACATTGCGCGCGCCGGAGTCCACTTCGGTGCAGCGCGCCAGCACGGCATCCACCAGCGCTTCGTCCCAGCTGAACTCGGCCTTGTGGTTGGCGCCGACGCGCTGGCCGATGCGGCCCAGTTTCAGCTCGATGATCTCGGCCAGCACGTCGTCCGGGATCGGATAGAACGGAATCACTTTCAGGCGGCCCAGGAAGGCGGGCTTGAACTGCTTGCTCAGCTGCGGGCGGATCATCTCCTCCAGCGCGTCCGCCTTGGGCAGCTCCTCGGCGCTCTTGTTCAGGCAGGCCTGCATCAGCGTGGACGACGCCACGTTCGAAGTGAGGATGATGATGGTGTTGCGGAAGTCGATTTCGCGGCCTTCGGCGTCGTCCATCACGCCCTTGTCGAACACCTGGAAGAACAGCTCCAGCACGTCCGGGTGGGCCTTCTCCACTTCGTCCAGCAGCACCACGCTGTAGGGGTTGCGGCGCACCGCCTCGGTCAGCACGCCGCCCTCGCCGTAGCCCACATAGCCTGGCGGCGAGCCTTTCAGGCCCGACACGCTGTGCGCTTCCTGGTACTCGCTCATGTTGATGGTGACCAGCTTGCGCTCGCCGCCGTATAGCACGTCGGCCAGCGCCAGCGCGGTCTCGGTCTTGCCCACGCCGGACGGGCCGACAAACAGGAACACGCCCTTCGGCTTGTTCGGGTCGTCCAGGTTGGCGCGCGAGGTGCGCACGCGCTGCGCCACCGCTTCCAGCGCATGCGGCTGGCCCAGCACGCGCTCTTCCAGCATGTCCTTCAGCTTGAGCACCGTCTTGATCTCGTCCTTCACCATCTTGCCCAGCGGGATGCCGGTCCAGCCGGCCACGATGCCGGCCACCACGTTGCCGTCCACCTGCACCGGCACCATCGGCGTTTCGCCCTGCAGCGCTTTCAATTCGGCCAGCAGCGCCTGCACGTCCTTGCCCTGGCTGGCGTCGGCCTCGCCGCCGGCCTCCAGCACCACGCGCGCGGCCTTGATCTGCTCCGTCAGCTGCTTTTCCTGCTCCCAGCGCGCGGCCAGCTCGCCATGCTGCTTGCCCGCCGCCTCGCAATCCTCGCGCAGCTGCTTCAGGCGCTCGCCGTGCACCGCGCCGCCGCCGGCGGCCTGTTCGCGCTCCAGCGATGCGATCTCCGCGTTCATGCGCTCCTGCCTGCGCGCCAGGTTCTCCAGCAGGGCCGGCGTGGCGTTCTGGCCCAGCGCCACCTTGGCGCAGGCGGTATCGAGCACGCTGATGGCCTTGTCCGGCAGCTGTCGGCCCATGATGTAGCGGTGCGACAGGCGCACCGCCTCGGTGATGGCCTCGTCGTACACCCGTACGTTGAAGTGCTTCTCCATCAGCGGCGCCATCCCGCGCAGCATGGCGCACGCCAGCTCCTCGCTCGGCTCCTCCACTTTCACCACCTGGAAGCGGCGCGCCAGCGCGGCGTCCTTCTCGAAGTACTTCTTGTACTCGCCCCAGGTGGTGGCGGCGATGGTGCGCAGCTCGCCGCGCGCCAGCGCCGGCTTGAGCAGGTTGGCAGCGTCGTTCTGGCCGGCCTGCCCGCCGGCGCCTATCATGGTGTGGGCTTCGTCGATGAACAGGATGATGGCGTGCGGGCTCTTGCGCACTTCGTCGATGACATTCTTCAGGCGGTTCTCGAACTCGCCCTTGACGCTGGCGCCGGCTTGCAGCAGGCCCATGTCCAGCGTGTGGACCTGCACGCCCTTCAGCACGTCCGGCACGTCGCCCTCGGCGATGCGCAGCGCCAGGCCCTCAACCACGGCGGTCTTGCCCACGCCGGCCTCGCCGGTGAGGATGGGATTGTTCTGGCGGCGGCGCATCAGGATGTCGATGGCCTGGCGGATCTCGTCGTCGCGGCCGATCACCGGGTCAACCTTGCCGTCGGCGGCGCGCTGCGTCAGATTGGTGGTGTACTGGTCCAGCGCCGGGGTCTTGCCGGGCGCGTTGGCGGCGATCTCGCCCACCGGGTCGCCGCCCTCTTGCGCCGCGCCGCCGGACTGGCTGGCCGGCACGGCTTCCTGCGAACCGTCCGCGATCTCGTCCAGCTTGTGGCGGATCTGCTCCAGTTCGAACTTGGCGAACAGCTTGGAGCTGCGCTGCGCCAGCTGCGACAACTCCGAATCGGTCAGCAGCGCCTGCAGCAGGTGCGCGCTGCGGATCTGCACCGCGCGGCCGGACTGGATGTCCAGCGACGCGATCAGCCACGCGTTTTCCATCAGCTTGGGCAGGCGCGCCGAGAACACCGGAGTGCGCGTGTTGCCGTTCTTGAAGCGGCTCAGTTCCGCCTGCAAATCCGCCTCCAGCATGCTCACGCTGATGCCGCTGCGGCGCGCGATCACCACCAGGTCGCTTTTGGGCTGTTCCAGCAGGGCCAGGAACAGGTGCTCGATATCGACTTCAAACTGGCCCAGCGACACGCAGATGCCGGCGGCGCGCGTGGCGGCCACGCGGCAGGTATCGTTCAGTTTGCCGATCAGCGTTTTCAGGTTGATGCTCATGGTGCCCTACTCCTTTTTATAAGGTGTGTATTTCGTACCGCACGTCGCTGCGGTCCTGCGCCTGGCCGCCGGTCAGCACGAAGCTGTCCCAGCCCAGGCGCCCGCCGCTGCGCTCATCTTTCAAACTGGTGCCCTGCACGTCCGCCGCGCGCAGCACCAGCTGCACTTCATACTCCAATGTCAGCCCGGTAAACATGGCCAGCATGCTCTTCAGCGCCCTGGCCGCCTTACCGCCAGGCAGGAAGGACTCGAAGCTGGCGCGGTCCAGCGGTCCGATCACCAGCCGCATGCGCAGGTCGCGCTGCCACACGCGCGCGCCGGCCAGGGCGCCGCCGCCCAGCACCGCGTTGCTGCCGCCCAGCGTACTTTGCTGGGCGGGCGGCACGTCGTACCAGCAGCCGATGAACTGCGTGATGCGCACCTGCTGGTTGAAGTACTCGGACAGCACGCGCGCCACCTGCGAGGCCGACGCCGGCTTTTGCCGCACCGCGCTGGCGAAATAGCCCAGCGATTCGTCCAGCACGCCGTCGCCATGGTCCGACATGCGGCGCCGCAGCGAGGCGTTGCCCAGCCCCGCCAGCGACAGCAGCAGCGGCAGGAAGCCATCCTTGCCGCTGCCCTGGTACTTCAGCTCCAGCCGGTACTTGCGCCAGGCTTCGTAGAACAGGGCCAGCGCGCGGCTCGAGAATGTGTCCAGGAAGGCGCGTGGGCCGTCGTCGCGCTGGTACAGCGCGTGCGCGGCGATGCGCTCGGTGTAGTGCGCCGGCAGCGTGCCGCTGCTGCCGAGGAAGCCCATGAAGGTGGGCGTCATGCGCACGTACTTCAGCTCCGACGACTGCAGGGCCTCGCCCAGCGCGCGCGCGTCGCGCGGCAGGTCGCGCGGCTCGGGGTGCAGCGATTCCAGTTCGCTGGCCGGGAAAGACAGCGAGGTCGAATTGTGGAAGCGCAGGAAGTTCGCCACCGCGCCCTCCTGCGGCACGCCGCGCTTCTTGAGCCACAGCTCCAGCATGCGCACCGCCTGGAAGTACTCGAAACGGTAGGGTTCGGCGAACAGCCGCTCGATTACAGCAGGCTCAAATCGCCGCTTCGTGGCAAGCATCGCAGCAGTTCCTCTCCGGTTTTGTGGGACAGCACGACCAGCTGGGTAAAGCTGTTGGCGTGCACGTAGAGGCCGAGGAAGCGCTCTATCACGTGCGCAAAAGCGTGAATGCCGCTGCCGACGAAGGCTTCCTCGTCGATGGTCAGCCGCACTTCCACGCCGCGCACCAGGCAGGCGAAGGGGTTCCCCGGCAGCCAGGTGTTGGCCGCCTTGTGGGCGATACCGAGCACGCCGCCGATCTGGCGCTGCGTGGCCGGGGAACGCGGCAAGTCGTACAGGGTCAGCATTTCGCGGAAGGCATCCAGCCCGTCCTCGTCCAGCGACAGGTGGTTCAGCGACAGGTGCGAGATCAGGCGCCAGTGCGCGCCGCGCCCGCGTTCGAAGCGCTGGGAGGCGCTCGGCTTGCGCAGCAGGCTGATGGAACGCACGCTGGAGCCGCCTTCCATGAACAGGTCGCCGCCGCGCATGCCGTAGGACAGCATGGACGGCAGGTCGCGGTTGGTGCAGCTCAGCTCCAGGCTGAGGGTGTCCGTTTCCACTTCGGCCGGGTCGAAGTCGATATCGACGATGGTGATCTCGGTCTCGAAGCCGGGACTCTTCTCGGCGATGGTCTCGTTGCGGCGCGCCACCCAGTAGTGGCCGCTCTTTTCGGGCGCCTGGCCGTGCTTGAGCGAATAGAACGGGCGGAAGGTGGTGATGGATTCGCCCTGCGGCGTTTGCCGCACCAGCCGTACCGATTCGATCGCCTGCACCTCGTAGGCGAAGGCGCGGCGCGCGTCGGCCAGCACCGGGTAGCTGGCGGTGGTGTGCGTCAGCCGGATCGGCTCGCCGCGCTGGCGGAACAGGTTTACCACCGGCGTGCAGCCCAGCAGCACGTTGTTCGGATTCAGCGTGCCGAGCATGCGCGAGATGTTCGAATCGGTGCGCAAGCCGGACAGCGCCAGGTGCAGCGTGATGGTGCGCGCGCCGGACGGCAGCGCGGCGCCCAGCCTGGCCAGGTCGATATCGAAGAAGTTGAACTTCTCCGGGAAGCAGAAGTATTCGGTCAGCAGGCGGTATGCCGCATGCGAGCGGGCCGAGAAGTCGATCAGCGACTCGTTCTCCTCGAAACCGGCCGGCGTGAGCGGCGAAGCCTGCAGCTGCACCCAGCGGCCGTTGCCGTCCGCTTCCGCGTAGGCCGCCACGGTGCGCATGAACAGCGCGTCGCGCAGGGCCGCGCAGAAGGACGGCTCGCCGTCGATGAAGAAGCGCAGCTTGCCCAGGCCCAGCTGCAGCGGGCCGGCCTGCTCGGAGGTGGCGGCCAGGGTGATGCTGATGCTGGAGGTGGCGCCCGGCGGCGCGCGCAGCGCTTCCGGCAGCGCGATGATGGGGTCGAACGAGGCCTGCGTGAGCCCCAGCGGCGCCACCGTCACCGGGTAGGCGGTGCGGAAGGTGCAGGCCGCGCCGCGCACCGGGCGCGAGGTGAGCTGCGTGCCGCGCGGGATTTCGCTGGCGGCGGTCAGCTGCGCGGCAGCGCCGCTGTAGTCCATGCGGGCGATCGAGCAGGAGGGAAACGGCCGCAGGTAGTGCGGGTACATCACCTCGAACATCGCTTCGGTGAATTCCGGGTAGTCGTCGTCCAGGCGCTTGGCCACGCGCGAGTTGAGCAGCGCGAACGATTCGATCATGCGTTCAATGTGCGGGTCTTCGCACACCTCGCCGCCGACCAGGAGCCGGCCGGCGATTTTCGGGTAGCGCTCGGCGAATTCGCGCGAATAGCGGCGCAGGAAGCCGAGCTCCCGTTCGTAATAAGGTAACAGCTGTTCCAAGTCAGGCTCCTGGCTGCGCCGCGCGGCGCGCCTTGCTGATGGTGTAATGCAGGCTCGATGGTTGCAGCACTGCGTCGAAATTGACGGGTTCCTGGGTGGCGCTGGCAACCAGCAGCGCGGTGATGTTGAAGCCGAGGCGGTTGATGGCGCCCTCGCGCACTTCCAGCGAAGCCTGCACGTTGCGCAGGCGCGGCTCGTGGCGCAGGATGGCGCGTTCCAGCGCGCGGCAAATATAGGCGCGGTCGTCGGTGCTCGACAGCGACAGCCCGGCGAAGTCGCTCAGGCCGTAACTGGCGATGGAGCGGCCGCACTCCGGAAAACGCTTCAGCAAATCCTCGCGCACCACGGCGCGGGTGTTGAGCAATGCTTCCAGGTCGCGTGCCACCGCGTCCTTCATCTCCTCGATGGATAGCCGCGCAACGGTGCCCGATGTGCTGCCACTTCCGGCACCGTGCGTTGGCTCGTCAAGGAGCCGGTCAAACAGCCCTGGCGTGTAACCCTTCACTGCCATGGCAGTCCCTGGCAGCGCGGCTGCTGGCTAGGCTGGTTGACCATGCTGCGCATGCTTAGGCCGTCTTGTTGGCCGACAGGTCCCAGCCGCCCGAGGTGTTGCCACCGGAGCCGCCGCCGACCTTTTGCTGGGTGTACTTCCACTTCACTTTCGAGTACTTGATCGACACGTCTTCGCTCAGGATATTGCCTTCAGCGATAGCGGGAGCGACGGAGCCGATCAGCACGTTTTCCAGTTCGATTTCGAAGTACTTGATGCGCTCGCCCTGGCCGTCGGCGCGCAGGAATTCCAGCTTTGCCTTCGGAATGGTTTTGCCCGAGGAGCAGGTCTGCAGCAGGATAGGCGTGGCCAGGTCGGCCAGCTTGTGCACGACGATGTCTTTGTGTTCGGTACGCTCGGCGGTGTGGCCGCCGCCGGTCGACGCGGTAGCCGACTTAGGCTGCAGCACTTCGAACTGGACGGATTTGACTTCGATCCAGTCTTTGTGTGCGTTGTCGGTGGACTCGCCTTTGATACCGTCGATTTGCAGGTAGACGTCGATTGCCATGGTATTCCTTTCAGTTGGTGATGGACTTAACGGGTAAAAATGATGCGTCAGGATTTGGTCGAAGCAGGCAGCTCCGCGACCAATCGGAGCGAAACAGAAAGCTCGTCGAGCTGGAAGTGGGGGCGCAGGAACGACACGGCGCGATAAACGCCTGGCCGTCCCGGCACCTCCGCCACCTGCACCGACGCTTCCCGCAGCGGGAACTGGGCCTTCTGTTCCTGCGTTGCGTTATCGTCGAGCAGCACGTACTGCGTCAGCCAGCGGTTCAGGAAGTCCTCCACGTTGGAGGCGGCAGCGAAGCTGCCGATCTTGTCCCGCATCATGGCTTTCATGTAGTGCGCAATGCGCGACACGGCGAAGATGTACTGCAGCTGCGCCGACAGCACCGCGTTGGCGTTAGCCGCGTCGGTGTTGTATTTCTTGGCCTTTTGGGCCGACTGCGCGCCGAAGAAGGCCGCGTAGTCCGTGTTCTTGCAGTGCACCAGCGAGATGAAACCGAGGTCGCTCAGCTCCTTCTCACGGCGGTCGGTGATGGCGATTTCGGTCGGGCACTTGAGCGCCACTTCGCCTTCATCGGTCTTGAAGGTGTGGGTCGGCAGGTCTTCCACCAGGCCGCCGCCTTCCACGCCGCGGATCGCCGCGCACCAGCCGAAGTCCTCGAAGGCCGAGGTCAGCTTGGTGCCGAAGGCGTACGCCGCGTTGCACCACAAGTATTTCTGGTGGTCGGTGCCGTCCACGTCCTCGACGAAATTGAAGCCTTCGGTAGTGGCGCCGTCGGCCGGGTTGAACGGCAGGCGGCCCAGGAAGCGCGGCAGCGTCAGGCCAACGTAGCGCGAGTCTTCCGATTCGCGGAACGACTTCCACTTGGTGTACTCCACCGTGTCGAACACTTTCGACAGGTCGCGCGGCTTGCCCAGGTCGCTATAAGTGTCCAGGCCGAACAGTTCCGGCGACGCGGCGCTGATGAAAGGCGCGTGCGCGGCGGCGGCGATGTGCGACATCTGCTCGATGAAGTACATGTCTTCCGGCTGGCGGGTGATCTCGAAGTCGCCCAGCAGCGCGCCGAACGGGGCGCCGCCGAAGGTGCCGAACTCTTCCTCGTAGACCTTCTTGAACATGGTGCTCTGATCGAATTCCAGCGCGCTCTGGAAGTCCTTGACCAGCTCCTTCTTGGTCGCGTTGAGCAGCTTGATCTTCATGTTGGTGCCGGTGGAGCTGTTCTTCACCAGGTAGTGCAGGCCGGTCCAGCTGCTTTCCAGCTTCTGGAATTCCGGCGCGTGCATCACGGCCGACAGCTGCGCCGAGATCACGCGGTCCAGCTCGGCCACGCGGGCGTCGATGGTGGCGGCCAGGTTGTCGGACACGACCACCGTGCCCTCCATGACCTGGTTCACCAGTTCGGAAATCAGGTCCTTGGCGCGCGCATGCTCCACGCTGGACTTGGCAACCTTGCTCTGCTCGACGATCTGGTCCAGCAGGGCCGATTCCAGCGCCGGGGCGGGAACGGCGTTCGGGCTCAATTGGGCGGACATGGCTTATTCCTTTGCTTCAGGCTTGGCGCCGCTCAGCTGCGCCAGTTTTTCGGTGCTGCTCAACACATCGTTCAGGATGTCTTCCAGCTTGTCGTTGCCGGCCAGCTTGTTGCGCAGGTCGGCCAGCTTGGTGCGCGCTTCCAGCAGCTTGCGCAGCGGCTCCACCTGCTGCACCACGGATTCGGGACGGAAGTCCTCCATCGACTTGAACTTCAGGTCCACCGCGAACTGGCCGCCGTCCTGGCCCAGCTCATTGGCCACGCGGTAGGCGGCGCGCGGTTCCACGCCCTTCATCACTTCGTCGAAGTTGTCGCGGTCGATGCCGACGAACTTGCGTTCCTTCAGGCGCTTTTGCTCCACTTCCGAGTTGCCGCCGAAATCGCCCACGACGCCCATCACGAAGGGCAGTTCCTTGCTCTCGATGGCGTCGCCGATCTCAACGTCGTAGCTCATCTGCACGCGCGGCGGACGCACCTTGGTCAGGCGCTTTTGGACACTTTCACTTTTAGACATGGTTTTCCCCTGTTCGACTGGTTACGGGTTATTTCAGGCCGCTGAACGGATCGGCGCTGGACTCCTGGCGCGCCTTGGCGGCGCCCTTCTTGACGGTGCCGCCGCGTGCAGCCGGCGGCTTGGCGGCCGAGGCCTGCGCCGCCTGCGGCGGCACCAGCACGGTTTCGCCCAGGCTCTCGCGCAGCAGCTTGGCCAGGTCTTGCGACTCGGTGCGCAGCGGTCCGCTCAGGTTGTTCTGGCGGCTCAGGTCGGCCAGCGCGCGCGTCGACAGGCGCAGGCCGCTGATCGCGATGATGCTGTTGGCCAGCTGGTCGTTCGGGTCGCGCACCAGGATTTCCTGCGCGCTCACGATGGCTTCGCCGTACTGACCGGCGTCGTAGCGCGTCTGGGCAATGCTGACCCAGGGCGCTTTTTCAGCCGGGAAAGCGGCGGCGGTCTGTTTCCACAGCGTCACGGCCTGTTCCTTTTGACCGGACGAGGCTGCCTGGCTGGCCTTTTCCATCAGCGCGCTGACGGTCGGCTTCGGAATCTCCGGCACTTGCGGCACCGTGTTGCACGCGCTCAGGATGACCGCGCAGCTGGTAGCGCCGGCCAGGCGGCGCAGGGTATGTACAGGTTTCATGCTTTCCTCGGACTGACTTGCAAAAAAGAGATATTCAATTGCTAACTTGTTACTTCGCCGACACATTATCAGAAATTTATTTTTGTGTGCGTTCAATTGAATTTCACCGGGAAACTTGCTTATTTTTAAGGCTGCGCACGATTGCCGCGCTTGCTTGCGACATGTTTCCTAAAGAAATGTTAGTGTTCTGCTACTTATAAAATTTCTGTTTTGATAACATGACAAACAAGGTACTTTGGGGCGAGGGATTGTTCCTGCGGCCACAGCATTTTCAGCAGCAGGACCGCTACCACGAACACCGTCTGCACGAGAGCGTGAAGGCCCTGCACCCCTACGCCTGGGGCGTAAATCAGATCGAGATTGACCGCGAAGCGCTGGCCAACAACGCGCTGCGCCTGCTCGAGCTGACGCTGCGCTTCCAGGACGGCGAGCTGTATGACGCGCCCGGCGTGGACGAACTGCCGGACACGGTGGACCTGAGCCAGCTGCCGCAAAACCAGCAAAATGTGACCTTCTACGCCGCCCTGCCCGCCTTCAAGCCCTTCGGCGGCAACTTCGGCATGGCCGGCCAGAACGGGCCGGGCAGCAGCGGCGTGCGCTTCGTGCAGTCCAACGCCGACACGCCGGACCTGTACACGCAGGCGGCGCAAGCCCAGCTGAGCTACCTGAAAAAAGCCGTGCGCCTGGTGCCGGACCACGAACCGCGCGACTCCTACACCCATTTCCCGCTGCTGCGCCTGCGCCGCGCGGCCAGCGGCGGCTTCGAGCTGGATCCGTCCTTCGTGCCGCCGTCGCTGTCGATCCGCAGCGCGCCGCTGCTGTTCCTGCAACTGCGCCGCCTGATCGACGCGCTGCAGGCCAAGGTCAGCGCGCTGCAAGGCCACCACCGCGAACCGAGCCGCCACGTGATCGAATTCCGTTCCGGCGACATGTCCTCGTTCTGGCTGCTGCACACCGCCAGCACCGCCTTCGCCGGCCTGACGCACTACTTCCACCACCCGGCGCTGCATCCCGAGCGCCTGTACGAGCAACTGCTGTCGCTGGCCGGCGCACTGATGACCTTCTCCAAGAGCTGGACCCTGTCCGACCTGCCGCCCTACCAGCACGCCGATCCCGGTCCTGCCTTTGCGCGCCTGCATCAGATCATCCGCGAGCTGCTGGACACGGTGATTTCGTCCAAATACTTCGCCATTGCGCTCAACGAAAACAAGCCGTCCTACCACCACGGCATGCTCGACAGCGGCAAGATCGACGAGAAAACCACTTTTTACCTGGCCGTCTCGGCGGACCTGCCGGCGGTGGAACTGGTCGACGTGGTACCGCTGCGCTTCAAGATCGGCGCGCCGGACGACGTGGAAAAATTCGTACTGTCGGCCATGCCGGGCGTGCGCATCCAGCATGCGCCGCAGGTACCGGCCGCCATCCCGGTGCGGCCGGACGCCTGCTATTTCGCCATCGAAGGCAAAGGACAGATGTACGAACGCATGCTGCAAGCCCAATCGATTTCCATCTATGTGCCATCCGGCTTACGCGACCTGAAGCTGGACCTGCTGGCAGTCACTTCCTGAGCGGAGACAGAACACAATGAACAACATGGCCGCACCTTCCCTCGCCCCTTCCCTGTTCACGCCGGGTGCTCCCGCTGCGCCGGTATCGAACAAACCGCAGTCGCTGCAAGACCTGATGTATGACGGCTTCTACGCCTTGTTCATGCTGAAGAACGGCAGCGGCCCGCAGGACAACGCCGACTTCGCCGCCAAGATGACCCAGTTCCTAGACGAATTCGGCCGCAACGCGCGCAAGCACAACGCCTCGCCGGACGACATCGACGCCGCCAAGTACGCCTTCTGCGCCGCCGTCGACGAGATCATCCTGCGCTCGTCCTATTCCATCCGCGACGCCTGGGAACGCCGTCCGCTGCAGCTGCAGCTTTTCGGCGACCAGCTGGCCGGGGAAAACTTCTACATCCGCCTGGAAGAACTGCGCGCGCGCGGCGCCGCCCACGTGCAGGCGCTGGAAGTGTTCCATATGTGCCTGCTGCTGGGCTTCCAGGGCCGCTACATCCTGGAAGGCTCGGAGAAGCTGGCCTACCTGACCAGCCGCCTGGGCGACGAAATCGCGCAGATGAAGGGCAAGCGCGGCGGCTTCGCGCCGCACGCCGAGCGGCCCGACCAGGTGGCGCACAAGCTGCGCAGCGACCTGCCGCTGTGGGTCTTGTGCTCCGTGTTCGCTCTGGTGTGCGTGCTGGGCTACATCGGCCTGCGCACCTCGCTGGGCCGCCACACCGACGAACGCCTGCATGCCTATAACGACGTCGTGAAAATGGCGCCGCGCGTGGCCAACCTCACCATCACGCTGCCCTGATGGCCTCGGCATCCTTGCCCACCTCGGCGCTCGGCGTGTACGGCACGGGCCTAAGCCAGCACGCCCGGCTGCTCACGCTGGCCAGCGCGCAGGAACGCACCCTGCCCGAGTCGCTCATGGCCGAGCACTTCACGGCGCGCGAGGGCGTGAACCAGCTGTACGCCTTCGACGTGCACGCGCTCAGCACCTCCACCGACCTGGAACTCGACCAGTTCATCGGAGAAGAGCTCACTCTCACCCTGCTGCAGCCGGACGGCAGCCAGCGCGCCTGGCACGGCCTGTGCACCGAGGCGGCCTGGCTGGGTGCGGACGGCGGCGTGGCGCGCTACCACCTGCTGCTCGAACCGGCGCTCGCGCTGCTGCGCCTGCGCCGCGACAGTTACATCTACCAGGACAAGAACGCGCAGGACATCATCACCGAACTGCTGGAAGACTACCCGCAGGTACGCTTCTCCTTCGACGTGACGCAGGAACTGTCGCCGCGCCCCATCTGCACCCAGTACCGCGAAAGCGACTTCGACTTCTTCGAACGCCTGCTGGCCTCCGAAGGCCTGAGCTGGCGCTTCGAGCACGACCCGCCGGGCGCGCAAAGCGAGCAAGGCGACGGCCAGTCCAAGCACAAGCTGGTGATCTTCGACAGCAAGGCGCAAGCGCCGGCCATGCCCGGCGGCGCCGAGCTGCGCTTTCACGGCGTGCGCGCCACCGACACCGACGACGCCATCGACCGCTTCGCCGCGCGCCGCCAGGTGCAGCCCAACGCGGTCAGCATCGCCAGCTGGGACCCGGCGCAGCTGCTGGCGCCGTCGGCCGAGCAGCAATCCAGCCTGGACGCCGGTGAACTGCCCGCGCTGGCCATCTACGACGGCAGCGGCGAGCGCATCGCCAGCGGCAAGGACACCGGCCATGGCGCGGCCGACCCGCACAGCCTCCTGATGCTGCAAGCGCTGGAGCTGAACAACAAGGTCTTCGAAGGCAGCGGCGCCGTGCGCCGCCTGGCCCACGGCCACAGCTTCCAGCTCGCCCAGCACGAGCGCTACGCCGACGGCGCCAACAGCTTCAAGGTGCTGTGGGTGGAGCACGAAGCGCGCAACAACTTCGACGCCTCGATCAAGGGCGGTCCCGCCTTCGGCGTGGAAGCCGGCACCTACCGCAACAGCTTCGGCTGCGTGCGCGAAGCCGTTGCCATCGTCCCCGCCGCCACCGCCGCGCCGCACGCCAGCACCGCGCTCGGGCCGCAGACCGCCATCGTGGTCGGCCTGGCCGACGCCATCTCTACCACCACGCGCGACCACCAGGTGCGGGTGCAATTCGCCTGGCAACGCGGCGAAGGCGCCAACGCCGGCGGCATGGCCCACAACACCGACGCCAAGGGCAGCGCCCCCGGCGACGAGCGCGCCGGCACTTGGGTGCGCGTGGCCGAAGCGCTGGCCGGCCCCAACTGGGGCACCCAGTTCACGCCGCGCATCGGCACCGAAGTGCTGGTCGACTTCATCGAAGGCGACATGGA
>NZ_BAAKJE010000266.1:0-31954 GCF_059704565.1 Massilia sp. NBRC 108631 | reverse complement strand
TGGCGGAGCGGACGGGACTCGAACCCGCGACCCCCGGCGTGACAGGCCGGTATTCTAACCAACTGAACTACCGCTCCGTGCTTTCGCAACTGGGCTTCATTTATCCGTGTTCTTTAGATGGTGGGCGCTGAGAGGCTCGAACTCCCGACCTAAGCCTTGTAAGGGCTCCGCTCTACCAACTGAGCTAAGCGCCCATCTGGAACACTTCGACGTGTGTCACTACGTCTGAAGGAGGCCGAATTATAGACGCCCCATTCTTGTTGCGCAAGAATTTTTTTATGCCTTACTGCGTGATGCCCCATTGCGACAGCATCCAGGCCTGCAGGAATGCGGTTTCGCCGATGGCGTTGTAGCGTCCGGAAGCGCCGCCGTGGCCGGCGCCCATATTGGTTTTGAGCAGCAGCGGGTTGGCGTCGGTCTTGTGCGCGCGCAGCTTGGCCACGTACTTGGCCGGCTCCCAGTACATCACCTGGCTGTCGTTCAGGCCGGTGGTCACCAGCATGGACGGGTAGGCTTTGCGCTCGATGTTGTCGTACGGCGAGTAGCTGCGCATGTAGTCGTAGGCCGCCTTCTGGTTCGGGTCGCCCCATTCCAGGTATTCGCCGGTGGTCAGCGGCAGGCTGGCGTCCATCATGGTGTTCATCACGTCCACGAAGGGCACGCCCACGTGCGCGGCGCGGAACAGCCCGGGGCGCATATTGAGCACCGCGCCCATCAGCAGGCCGCCGGCGCTGCGGCCGTCGATCACCAGGCGCTCCGGGCTGGTCCATTGTTCGCGCACCAGGTAGTCGGCGCTGTCGATGAAGTCGGTGAAGGTGTTCTTCTTCTTCATCAGCATGCCGTCCTTGTGCCAGTCCTCGCCCATGTCGTTGCCGCCGCGAATCTGCGCGCCGGCGTAGATGACGCCGCGTTCGAGCAGGCTCAGGCGCGCCAGCGAGAAGCGCGCGTCGTTCGGTGCACCGTAGGAGCCATAGCCGTACAGCAGCAGCGGCGCCTTGCCGTCCAGCGGCGTGCCCTTTTTGTAGACGATCCACAGCGGCACCTGCACGCCGTCGCGCGCCGGCGCCCACAGGCGGCGGCTTTCGTACTGGCTGAAGTCGAAGCCGCCCACCACCTCTTGCTGCTTGAGCAGGGTGCGCTTGCCGCTGTTCATGTCCACGTCCAGCACTTGCGGCGGGGTCAGCGGCGACTGGTAAGACACGCGGAACTGGCCGGCCGTGTAGTCCGGCGTGCCGGCGCTGTCGGCCGTGTACACCGGATCCTCGAACTGCACCGTCTGCCACGTCCTGGCGGCGAAGCTGTACAGGCGGATGCGGTTCAGCGCGCGCGTCTTCTCCGTCACCACCAGGTGGGTCTTGAACACGTCGGCCGAGCTGACCAGCACGTCCTTGTCATGCGGCACCAGCTCGACCCAGTTCTTCGGCTGCGGCGCGGCCAGCGGGGCCGTCACGATGCGGAAGTTAGGGGCGTCCTTGTCGGTGCGGATGTAGAGCCGGCCGTCGCGGTGCGTCACGCTGTAGCGGTGGCCCTTCTGGCGCGGCAGCACGGCGCGGAAAGTCCCGTTCGGCTTGGCAGCGTCCAGCAGCCGCACCTCGGCGGTGTCGGTGGCGCGCATGGTCAGCACCAGGTGCTTGCCGTCGCGGTCGCGGTTCACGTACACCGCGAACTGCTCCACCGGCTCGTGGTAGCGCTGTAGCGGCGCACCGCCGCCGGCGGCCAGGCTGAACAGGCGGTCCGAGCGCTTGGTGGTGGCGTCTTCCTGGGTCACGAACAGGGTCTTGTTGTCGCTGGCCCAGGCGATCGACGTGGTGCGCGGCATGCTGGCCGGCAGCAGCTTGCCGGTCTTCAGGTCCTTGACGCGCATCTCGTACTGGCGGAAGCCGGTCACGTCCGTGGTGTAGGCCATCAGGCGCTCGTCCGGGCTGACCACGATGGCGCCCACCGCGAAGAACTTCTTGCCCTGCGCCATCTGGTTCTGGTCCAGCAGGATTTCTTCCGGCGCCTTGTCGTCGTAAGCCATATTGGCGCCGGCGCGGCGGCGGCAATTGAGCGGGTACTGCTTGCCCGCCTCGGTGCGCGAATAGTAGTAGTAGTTGCCGCGCCGCGTAGGCACCGACAGGTCCACGTCCTGCATCCTGCCCTTGATTTCCGCGTACAGCTTGTCCGCCAGCGGCTTGCTGGCGGCAGTGGCCGCGTCGGTGTACGTGTTCTCGGCGTTCAGGTAGGCGATAACGGCCGGGTCTTCCTTCTTTTGCAGCCAGCGGTAGTCGTCGGTCACGACTTCGCCGTGGCGCGTTTCCTGCCATTGGGTTTTGGCGGCAACGGGGGCCACGTCTGCTGCAAAGGCCGGGGTAGCGGCAAGCGCGCACGCCGGCAGGATGCGGGACAGTTTCAAGGTCACTCCTTTATGGTTATTTGTGCAATGATTCTACACGGACTCAGTGCACGCAACAGCACGGAGTGTGCAATCATTACCCATGGATAAAATCGCTCCCGACACCCTGTACGGCAAGGTCAGCCTGCGCCTGGTTCCCTTCCTGTTCCTGTGCTACGTGGCGGCCTACCTGGACCGCGTCAACGTCGGCTTCGCCAAGCTGGGCATGCAGGCCGACCTGCAGTATTCGGACACCGTGTACGGCCTGGGGGCCGGCATCTTCTTCATCGGTTACTTCCTGTTCGAGCTGCCCTCCAACCTGCTGATGGCGAAAGTGGGCGCGCGCATCTGGATCGCCCGCATCATGATCAGCTGGGGCCTGATCTCGGCCGCGCTGATGTTCGCCACCACGCCGGCCAGCTTCTACGTGCTGCGCTTCCTGCTGGGCGTGGCGGAAGCCGGCTTCTTCCCCGGCATCATTCTGTACCTGACCTACTGGTATCCGGCCGAACGCCGCGCCCGCATCGTGGCGCTGTTCATGAGCGGGGTGGCGGTGGCCGGCGTGGTGGGCGGCCCGCTGTCGGGCTGGATCATGCGCGCCTTCGACGGCGAGCTCGGCCTGAAGGGCTGGCAATGGCTGTTCTTGCTGGAGGGCATCCCGTCAGTGCTGCTGGGCGTGTGGACGCTGTTCCGCCTGGACGACGGCATCCGCAGCGCGCGCTGGCTCAGCGAGCACGAGAAGCAGTACCTGGAGCGCGCCATCGGCGCGGAGGCCGGCGGCAAGCAGCGCCTGCCGCTGCGCCAACTGTTCGCCAGCGGCAAGGTGTGGCTGCTGGCGCTGGTCTACTTCCTGTTCGTGATGGGCTTGTACGGCGTGAGCTTCTGGCTGCCGCAGCTGGTGCGCAACACCGGCGTGCACGACGTGTTCCAGGTCGGCCTGCTGACCGCCATCCCCTACGGCGTGGCGGCGCTGGCCATGGTGCTGGCGGCGCGCCACTCGGACCGCAGCGGCGAGCGGCGCTGGCACGCCGCCACCGCCGCCTTCCTGGGCGCGGCCGGCCTCGCCGCATGCACCTGGTACGGCCACGACACCTGGCCGGCCATGCTGGCGCTGAGCGTGGCCACGGCCGGCATCCTGAGCACCTTTCCCATCTTCTGGAGCCTGCCGACCGGCATGCTGGGCGGCACGGCGGCGGCGGCCGGCATTGCGCTGATCAACTCGGTGGGCAACCTGGCCGGCTTCGTCAGCCCCTACCTGGTGGGCGCGGTGAAGGACGCCACCGGCAGCCCCGCCATCGGCATCTACCTGGTGGCGGCCAGCCTGGCGCTGGGCGGGGTGGTGGTACTGGCCGGGGTGAAACGGTCTTGATTACCTGGGACGTAATCGCCGCGCGGCGCAGCTTTCGGGACAATGGTTCTGTCGATAGCGACATAACCCACAGGAGATCGCCATGCACAACCCAGCCCACATCGCTGAACAATACCTGTCCGCCTGGAACGAGCGCGACGCGTCCGCCCGCCGCGCAAAAGTGGCCTGCGCCTTCACGCTGGACGCCAGCTACCTCGACCCGATGATGCGCGGCGACGGCCACACCGGCATCGACGCCATGATAGGCGCGGCGCAAGGCCATTTCCCAGGCATGCGGTTCGTGCTGGACGGTACGCCTGACGGCCACAACGACGTGGTGCGCTTCTCCTGGTCGCTGGGCGTGCCCGGCGCCGAGCCGGTGGCGCGCGGCACCGACGTGGCCACCGTCAGCGACGATGGCCGGCTGGTGAAGGTCACCGGCTTCCTGAACCAGGCCTGAGCCCGCAGACCAGACAAGAAGACCATCATGAGCCAGCCCGACGCCCCCCGCATCGCCGCACCCGGTTTCATCCGCACCGCCGACGGCGCCGATCTGTTCTACCGCGACTGGGACCAGCCGGGCGGCGAGCCGGTGCTGTTCGTCGGCGGCTGGTCGCTGCCGTCGGACGCCTGGAATTATCAGATGCTGGCGCTGCACAGCCAGGGGCTGCGCGTGATGGCCTTCGACCGGCGCGGCCATGGCCGCTCCAGCGATCCGGGACGCGGCTACGATTTCGACACGCTGGCCGGCGACATCGCCGCCGTGATCGAGGCGCTGGACCTGCGCGGCGTGACGCCGGTGGGCCACTCCATGGGCTGCAACGAAATCGTGCGCTACCTGAGCCGCCACGGCAGCGCGCGGGTGCGGCGCGTGGCCCTGCTGGGCACCATGACGCCGGTAGTCCAGCGCCTGCCGGACAACCCGGACGGCTTCGATCCCGCGCTGCTCGATTACTTCCGCAACGAGCTGCTGGGCAAGGATTTCCCGCAATGGCTGGACCACAATACGCCGCCCTTCCTGACGCCGGCAACCTCGCCCGCCCTCGCCGGCTGGCTGCGGCAACTGGCGCTGGGCACCTCGGCGCTGGCGCTGCGCGAATGCAACCGCGCCGTGACCGAAGCCGACTTCCGCCCCGAACTGCCCGGCATCGCCGTGCCGGTGCTGCTCATTGCCGGCGACCTGGACGTCAGCGCGCCGCTGGAGCTGACGGCGCGCCGCACGGCGGCCCTGCTGCCCAATGCCCGGCTGGAGGTGTACCACGGCGCGCCGCACGGCATGTTCGTGACTCACATGGGGCGTGTCAACGGCGACCTGCTCGAATTCATCTCGGAGCCCGCATGAGCGCCGCCGCACCCGGCCAGTACTTCAGCGACTTCGCGGCTGCGCTGCGCTACTGGCGCGGCAAGCGCGGCCACAGCCAGCTGCGGCTGGCCACCGAGAGCGGCATTTCGCAGCGCCACATCAGTTTCCTGGAAAGCGGGCGTTCGCAGCCGAGCCGCGACATGATACTGAAGCTGGGCATGGCGCTCGACATCCCGCTGCGCGAACGCAATGTGATGCTGCTGGCGGCAGGGTACGCGCCGGCCTACCAGGAGCGCAAGATGGACGACCCGGAGCTGCGCGCCGTCAAGCGGGCGCTCGATTTCATGCTGGCCCAGCAGGCGCCGTATCCGGCGCTGGTGGTGGACCGGCTGTGGAACCTGGTGATGAGCAACGAGCCCGCCAACCATTTCTTCAAATGGCTGCTCGGCATGCCGGACCAGGCGCAGATCCCGCGCGACGGCAGCATCAACGTGCTCAAGCTGACGCTGGCGCCGGACGGCCTGCGGCCCTATCTGCAGAACTGGGAAGAGGTCGGCGCCGACCTGCTGCACTGGATACAGCGCGAAGCCATGAGCGACGGTCCCGGCAGCGAGGCCAGCACGCTGCTGTCCGAGCTGCGCACGCTGTCAGCGCTGCCGGGTGCCGGGCCCGGGGCTGCCGGCGCGGGCGCCGCCGGACTGGCTCCCGACTTCGACCGCCGCGCCTTGCCCTTCCTGCCGCTCGCCATCCGCAAGGACGGCGTGGCGCTGAACCTGTTCACCACCATCACCACGCTGGGCACGCCGCACGACGTCACCGTGCACGAACTGCGGCTGGAAGCCTTCTTCCCGGCCGACGAGGCGAGCGCGGAATGGTTGCGCAGCTTTAGCGCGCGCCATGCTTGAGTTTGGTTTTAATTATTTGCGGCTGGTCTGCCGCTTTTCATCGTGGTACTGCCACAGCACGTTGATGATTTTCCATTCGCTGCGCTGGTTCTTGTACAGGTGCATATAGTCGATCCACTCGTCGGCCGTCAGTTTCACCGTGGCGACGCGCTTGTCGATGTCCAGGATCTTGATGTCCACGCGCGGGGAGGGCGGAAACTTGTTGCCATCCTTGTTGTAAGTCCTGGCTACTTGCAGCATGGTCTCGTAATCCGTCTGCATGACGAATTCCGTCCCATCCGCCGCTTGCCAGTAAGTCCGCTTGGCGAGTTGCCGGTCTAGCCCGCGCTCCATCAGTGCGGGGTCCGCCTTGTGCTGCGATTCGATATAGTCCCGCACGGCCCGCTCGATCGCCTGCTGGTCCGCAGGAGCGGCGGCGTGGGACAGGAAGGGCAACAGCGCCAGGGTCAACAGCATCAGTACGCGTTTCATGTGGTCCGGCCTGTTCAGTAGTTGGCAAGAGAACCACATGAAAACACAAACCCGGCCGTCATGGCAATGGCGCTGGATACTGTATATAATTACAGTATTACAATCACCGTCCTTGCCCGTCCTGTCTCCGCCATGGCCGAAACGCGCCGCATTGCCCACCTCGACATGGATGCGTTCTACGCGTCCGTGGAGCTGCTGCGCTACCCGGAACTGCGCGGCCAGCCGGTGGTGATCGGTGGCGGCTCGCGCCACCAGCCGGTGCTGCTGCCGGACGGCAGCCGCAAGTTCTCCCGCCTGCGCGACTACGTGGGGCGGGGCGTGGTCACCACGTCCACCTACGAGGCGCGCGCGCTCGGCGTGTTCTCCGCCATGGGCACCATGAAAGCGGCCGCGCTGGCGCCGGACGCGGTGCTGCTGCCGACCGACTTCGATTCCTACCGCCGCCTGTCGCGCCTGTTCAAGGCCGCCGTGGCCGAGATCGCGCCCCATATCGAAGACCGCGGCATCGATGAAATCTACATCGACCTGAGCGAACATGAAGAGGAAACGCGCGCACTGGCGCTGCGCATCAAGCAGGCCGTCAAGGACGCCACCGGCCTGTCCTGCTCGATCGGCATCGCGCCCAACAAGCTGCTGGCCAAGATCTGCTCCGACCTGGAAAAGCCCAACGGCCTGACCGTCGTCTCGCACGACGACGTGCGCACCCGCATCTGGCCGCTGGCGGTGCGCAAGGTCAACGGCATCGGTCCCAAGGCGGACGCCCGGCTGGCCGCGCTCGGCATCGACACCGTGGGCCAGGTGGCCGCCGCCGACGACGCGCTGCTGCAGGAACATTTCGGCCTGAACTATGCCACCTGGCTCAAGCGCATCGCGCACGGGCTGGACGAGCGCGCCGTGGTCACCAGCCACGAGCCCAAGTCCATCAGCCGCGAAACCACCTTCGAGCGCGACCTGCACGCCAAGCACGACCGCGAGGCGCTGTCCGACATCTTCACCCGCCTGTGCCAGCGCCTGGGCGAAGACCTGGAACGCAAGCGTTACGTGGGCCGCACGGTGGGCATCAAGCTGCGCTATTCGGACTTTAGCCGGGTGACGCGCGACGTCACCCTGCCGGCGCCCACGGCCGACGCGGCCGCCATTCGGCGCGCCGCCGGCGAATGCCTGCGGCGGGTGCCGCTGGAGCAGCGCCTGCGCCTGCTGGGCGTGAAAATCAGCGCCCTGTCCAGCATGGACGATCCGGGCCTGCTCCAATCCGCAACACGCCAGCCGCAGCAGGGCGATCTTTTCGCGGACCTGTAACGCACGCGTGTAAAATGTCGTTCCCCCAGAATTTAGTTGAACAAAGGCAAACTCAAATATGTGGTTCAAGAATCTGCAAATCTACCGTCTGCCCGCGCCCTGGGCATTTACTCCAGAACAACTCGAAGCAGCGCTGAGCACCAACGCGTTCTCGCCGGCCAGCAGCAATGAACTGCTGCGCCAGGGTTGGGACAAGCCGCGTCCGAACGGCGGCCTGGTGCACGTGGTCAACAACCAGATGCTGATCCTGCTGGGCACCGAGAAAAAGCTGCTGCCGGCCACCGTCATCAACCAGGTGGCCAAGGCCCGCGCGGCCGAGATGGAAGAAGCGCAAGGTTTCGCCCCCGGCAAGAAAGCCATGAAAGAACTGAAGGAACGCGTGGCCGACGAGCTGCTGCCGCGCGCCTTCTCGATCCGCGGCAACGTGTGGACCTGGATCGACCCGGTCAACGGCTGGCTGGTGGTCGATGCCGCCAGCCCGGCCAAGGCCGACGAAGTGATCAAGCTGCTGCTGAAAGCGGTAGACCGCATGCCGCTGGAAAGCCTGCGCGTGCAGCGCTCGCCGGTGGGAGTGATGACCGAATGGCTGCAGGCCGACGATTCGCCGGTGGGCTTCACGGTGGACATGGACACCGAGCTGCGCGCCACCGGCGAGAGCAAGGCCGCCGTGCGCTATGTGCGCCACACGCTGGAAGCGGACGAGGTGCGCCGCCACATCGCCGCCGGCAAGCAGTGCACGCGCCTGGCCATGACGTGGGAAAGCAAGATCTCCTTCACCTTGACCGAGTCGCTGGCGCTGAAAGGCATCAAGCCGCTGGACGTGCTGAAGGAAACCGAGTCCAGCACCCGCAACGACGACGAGCGCTTCGACGGCGACTTCATGCTGATGACCGGCGAGCTGAGCAAGATGATGGCCGACGTGGTCGAAGCCCTGGGCGGCGAAGCGAAAGCCTGATGAAAAAAGACCCGCTGGCGCGGGTCTTTTTTTACGCGGCGATGCCGAGGGCGCGCATGACGGGCAGCGTATCCGCGACAAAAAGCTCCGCCAGGCGGCGCAGCTCGGCGCCTTGCTCGGCCGCTGATAGCACCTCGCCCTGTTTCTGCAGCAGCTGGTTCTGGCTTTTCAGCACACCCTCAACGAAGGCGCCCAGCTGCGCTGCACCGGTGTCGCCCTGCGCATAGGCAAGCAGGAACATCTGCGTGAAGCGGTCCATGCGGCAACCGCCGCCGGTGACCGGGGACGCCAGGTACAGCACCTCGGTGCCGGTCACGGCCATTTCGCACAGATAGCGGTTCAGGCGGTCGGTCTGCGGGCGCGCGCCGGCGATGGCGTGGTCGTCCTGCACGGCAAGCAGGGTGCCGTTGTTGGACAGGATCATCACCAGTTCGAGGAGCTGCTGCAGGGTCAGACCCCGTTCGCTCAGCGCGGCTTCGATCTCGCCCAGCGTGCGCGGCTGATGGTCGGCCAGCAATTCCAGCACCGGGCCGTATACTTTTTGGTCCAGCGCGGCTTCGCCCAGCAGGCCTGCCGTCTTCAGCACCACATCCTTGCGCGGCACCGCCAGCACGATTTTTTGCTGGCGCAGCAGCGCGTCGCGCGCGGCATTGCTCAGGCGGCGCGGACCGCGCACCCAGTAGTCGCGCCGGAACTGCTGGTTCATCATGAAGTCGCGCACCGTCTCGCGGAACGAGGGGTCCGGCAACTCCGCCAGCAACGCCTGTTGTTCGGCGGTCAGGTTCAGCGGGTCGATGTGTTCCAGGTAGTGCGCGGAGCAGGCAAAGGTCAGTTTTGCCTGTTGCAGCTGCTGCGCCGTGGCAGAGAACGACATCGGGGTCCAGTCGCGATTGAAGTACTCGTGCGCCACATAGCTGCGGTCCAGGCTCTTCAGCGTGGAGACGCGCTGGGCTACGGCCGGATTCTGCGCCAGGAAGCGCGGTTCCGTGGCGAACAGGCGCTGCGCAAAATCGAGCGATTGGTCGATGCGATTCAGCACACCCTTGCCCGGCACGCCCATCACCTGGCAGTGTTCGGCGAGCAGGTCGCGCATCGGCGCCATCGCTGCCCAGCCGGGCTGGGTGTTGTAGCTAACGTAGAGCACACCGCCCGGTTTCAGCTTGCGCTGCACAAACTCCACCAGGATCGCGCGGTTCTCCTCCGAAATCCAGCTCCAGATGCCATGCATGGCGATGAAGTCAAAGTCGGGCAGGTTGCTGCGGCTGCAGAATTGCGCGAAGGATTCGTCATGCAGTTGCGCGTGCGCGTCGGACGCGACCGCCATGTCCTGGGCAAAAGCGGCTTGCGACGGGTTGAAGTCGGTGCCGTGCCATTCGGTGACCGAGGCGGCAGCATGGACATTGATGCTCACGCCCTGGCCGAAGCCGAGTTCGCATGCCGCGCCCACTTCGGGGAAGGCCAGGCCGGCGTGCAAAAAGGCCAGCTTCAGGCGCAGGGGGTTCAGTTCAGGGTAGAGGCCAAAGGTATAGCCGATGTCGGCTACGTAGCCGGCGGACCAGTCAGACATTGCAGTTCCTGAGAATTGAGAAATGGCGCGTATTTTACAGAGGCTGGAAGACGCCGGCCGCACGGTTCTTCTGCACATTGTCCCAGCTGAAAATACGGCCGTTCATGGCGACGTACACGCCGGCCGGCAGGGTCTGTGCCACGCCGCAGGCGAAGCCCAGGTTGAACAGCGCGTCCGAGTTGGCGATTTCATAAGGAATCATGGCGCCGGTCAACACTATGGTCTGTTCCAGGCTGGCCGCGCCCAGCACGGCGGCGGTTTCCTTCATGGTGTCGGTGCCGTGCACGATGACGATGGCCTTCTCGGCGGCGGCGCGGCAGGCAGCCAGCACGCGTTCGCGGTCGGCGTCCTGCATGTCCAGCGAATCCAGCAGCGGCAACTGCTCCAGCGTGGCGCCCACCGTCATGCGCGACTGCGCAATGGCTTGCGGCAAGTGGCTGTCGGCGAAAGCCAACGTGCCGTTCAGTTCGTTGTAGTGCTTGTCGAAAGTGCCGCCGGTGGCAATGATGCGCAGGGTCATGATGGAATCCGTAAGAGAGTGGGGAAGAATGCGCGCATGATAACTTGATCGACACTCATCTGGAAACTTCGGCATACTCGGACTACACTGGTTTCTTTTGTTCGGCAGCCACCCATGAAAGTACTCGCACCCGGTACCGTTATTTTCCACCGCCATCGCGGCTATGGCGTGATCACGGCCGTCAATTTGCTGACCGGCTGGATCGCCGCGCGGTTCGGCAGCGAGTCGCGCACCCTGGACCTGAACCTGTCCACCGACGAAGTGCAGTTTGCCGACGGCGAAGCGATCCTGTTCCGGCGCGCGCCGCCGGACCGCATGCCGCACGCGCGGCTGATGGCCATGGTGCGCGAGCTGCACCGGGCCGGTTATCAAAAGCTGTACCTGTACTCCTGGCCCAAGCCGTCCGGCCTGCACTGGCGCTGGCACCTGTTTACCGGGCCACGCGACTGGATGCAGCGTTCCTGGCGCGAAGGATGGTACGGTTCCGGCGCCGACTACAACGTCAATCCGGTGATGGGCTGGGGCGACACGCCGGGCGCCAGCACCAACGAGCTGATTGGCGCGCTGGCCCGCTTCGACCCGCAAGGCCTGGCGCAGGCGCTGGGCCGGGACGAAGACCACGCGGCCTGGTTCGCCCACGTCTGCGACCATTTGCTTCCCGGCTACATGTACAGCCTGGACATGGCGCGTCCCGACGGCGGCCCGCTGACGGACATGCCGCCGGTGCCGGTGATCCCGGTACGCGCCACGCTGCCCCCGTACAGCGGCCCCGACCTGGCCTGGCCGCCTGGCTGGGCCGGCCTGTGGACCAAGGTCCACGCCCTGCCCGTCCCCCGCCCCAACCTCACCGGCATTCCCGAATCCTAAGCACTGTCAGCCTCCCCCTACAGGCAGCCTGAGCCGCATCCCCCCGACTTCGGGGTCAGACCCCGAAGTGGGGGGGATGCGGCTCAGTTCGTGTGGTGCAAACACCGGTCCGGCTGGCTGAACCGGCTCTGGACCAAATCTACGCCACGTTGCATCTGTCCCCGGTTCATGCGCTTCCCGAAACGCTGACAAGCGTCAGTCTTTCCCTACAGGCAGCCTGAGCCGCATTCGTCCAACTTCGGGGTCTGACCCCGAAGTGTGCAAATGCGGCTTAGCTTGCTTGGCGTGGATGGGTGGCGTAGCCGGGGTTGAGGATGGTCTTGCAGTTGCCGTTGGCGAAATCGACCAGGTTCTGGAAGGCGTGCCGGAAGTACAGCTCGTAGCTGTCTTTTTCGACGTAGCCGAGGTGGGGCGTGGCCAGCACGTTGGGCATGCGCAGCAGCACGTCGTCTTGCGGCAGCGGTTCGCTGGCGAACACATCCAGCGCGGCGGCGCCCGGCGCGCCCAGCTTGAGCGCCGCCTCCAGCGCACCGTCGGCCACCAGTTCGGCGCGGCTGGTGTTGACGAACAGCGCTCCCGGCTTCATGCGCGCCAGGTCTTCGGCCGTGACGATGCCGCGCGTGGCCTCGGCCAGCCGCAGGTGCAGGCTGAGCACGTCCGCTTCGGCAAACAATTGCTCGCGCGACGCCGCCGCCGCATAACCGTCTGCCAGCGCTGCGTCGCGGCTGGCTTGCCCGCCCCAGACGATCACTTTCATGCCGAAAGCCTTGCCGTAGCCGGCGATCAGTTTGCCGATCTTGCCATAGCTCCAGATCGCCAGCGTGCGGCCCTTGAGCACCGTGCCCACTGTGTTGTATTCCGGCAGGTTGGACACGGTCTGCCACAGCCCGGCCCGCAAATTGGCGGCATATGGCACGAGCTTGCGCTGGGCCGCCATGATCAGCGCCCACGTCAGCTCGGCCGGCGCGGTGGGCGAGCCCACGCCTTCGGCAATGGCAATGCCCAGCTCGGTGGCGGCGGCCACGTCGATGTGGCCGCTGACTTTCCCGGTCTGCGAGATCAGCTTCAGGTTCGGCAGCTTGGCCAGCAGCGCGCGCGAAAACTCGGTGCGCTCGCGTATCAGCACCAGCGCCTCGAACGGCGCCAGCCGCGCCGCGAGCTGGCCCACGCCGCGGCTGGAATTGTTGAATACTTTGACATCATGGCCGTCCAGCATACGGAAGCAGTCCAGGCTGCGGGCGGCGTCCTGGTAGTCGTCGAGAATTGCTATTTTCATAATTGTGCAAGTGATTTTGACAGGGTTTCGTAGCGAAATAACGGGTTTGATAATTTCCAGAATAGCTTACTACTTTACTCAACCAATTTTCCTACATTTTCGACTGAATCGCGGGGGGGCGGGTGTACAATCCCCAGCAATTTGGAGCCCGACAGTGGGTTCCCGCAATACGTTCCATCAGCGCCGTTACATAATTGGTGCTGCGCGCCCGGGTAGGGCGCACCGACATGACCGCCGTACCGCCGAAGCATTAAAGAATGCCTTTCCGAGCGCAAGCCACAAGCTGACGACGATCTGCCGTGCCGGGACAAGACAAGAATTCTTTATTGGCATTGGAGGTACTATGAATCAGCCCGTTATGACTGGCGTTGCAGCACTGAACGTCCCAGCTTACATCAAACACCAGAAACTCATCGACTGGGTGGCCGAAGTGGCCGCGCTGACCCGTCCTGCCCGCATCTACTGGTGCGACGGCTCGCAGGAAGAGTACGACCGCCTGTGCGGCGAAATGGTGGCCGCCGGCACGATGAAAAAGCTGAACCAGGCGCTGCGCCCGAATTCCTACCTGGCCTGCTCGGACCCCACCGACGTGGCGCGCGTGGAAGACCGCACCTTCATCTGCTCGAAAACCAAGGAAGAGGCCGGCCCGACCAACAACTGGATGGCCCCGGCTGAAATGCGCACCACCCTGAACGGCCTGTTCGACGGCTGCATGGCCGGCCGCACGCTGTACGTGGTGCCGTTCTCGATGGGGCCGCTGGGCTCGCCGATCGCCCACATCGGCGTCGAGCTGTCCGACTCGCCTTATGTCGCGGTCAACATGCGCATCATGACGCGCATGGGCAAAGCCGTGTACGACGTGCTGGGTACGGACGGCGACTTTGTGCCGGCCATCCACACCGTGGGCGCGCCGCTGGCCGAAGGCCAGCAGGACGTCGCGTGGCCCTGCAACGCCACCAAGTACATCGTGCATTTCCCGGAAACCCGCGAAATCTGGTCCTACGGCTCCGGCTACGGCGGCAACGCGCTGCTGGGCAAGAAGTGCTTCGCGCTGCGCATCGCCTCCAATATGGGCTTCCAGGAAGCGCAGTCCGGCAAGAGCGCCGGCTGGCTGGCTGAGCATATGCTGATCCTGGGCGTGGAATCGCCGGAAGGCAAGAAGCACTACGTCGCTGCCGCCTTCCCGTCGGCCTGTGGCAAGACCAACTTCGCCATGCTGATCCCGCCAGCGAGCTTCAACGGCTGGAAAGTGACCACCATCGGCGACGATATCGCCTGGATCAAGCCGGGCGCGGACGGCCGCCTGTACGCCATCAACCCGGAAGCGGGCTACTTCGGCGTGGCCCCCGGCACCAACACCAAGACCAACTCGAACTGCATGGCTTGCCTGGGCGAGAACACCATCTTCACCAACGTCGCGCTGACCGACGACGGCGACGTGTGGTGGGAAGGCCTGACCAAGGAAGCGCCTGCGCACCTGATCGACTGGCAGGGCAAGGACTGGACCCCGGCCTCCGGCACCAAGGCCGCCCATCCGAACGCGCGCTTTACCGTGGCCGCGACCCAGAACCCGGTCATCGACCCGGCCTGGGACGACCCGGCCGGCGTGCCGATCTCGGCCTTCATCTTCGGCGGCCGCCGCTCCACCACCGTGCCGCTGGTCACTGAAGCGCGCAACTGGGTGGAAGGCGTCTACATGGCAGCGACCATGGGTTCCGAAACCACCGCCGCCGCCGCCGGCCAGATGGGCGTGGTGCGCCGCGACCCGTTCGCCATGCTGCCGTTCATCGGCTACAACATGAGCGACTACTTCCAGCACTGGCTGAACCTGGGCCAGAAGGTCGGCGCCCGCGCACCGAAGATCTACTGCGTGAACTGGTTCCGCACCGACGCCGACGGCAAGTTCGTCTGGCCCGGCTTCGGCGACAATATGCGCGTGCTGAAGTGGATGCTGGAACGCATCGACGGCCAGGCCAGCGGCGTGGAAAACGTGTTCGGCGTGACCCCGGAGTTCAAGGACCTGAACTGGGACGGCCTGAACTTCACGCAAGCGCAGTTCGACCAGATCACCTCGATCGACAAGAACGCCTGGACCGAAGAGCTGAAGCTGCACGCCGAGCTGTTCGAGAAGCTGGCCTATCACCTGCCGCAGGAACTGGTGGCCACCAAGGCTGAAATCGAGAAGCGCCTGGCCAACTAAGCAGGCAGCATCCCGTAACAATGGCGCGGCTCCGGACGCGCCATTTTTTTTGCCTGTTTTTTTACATTCGTCGTTTACATTTCGCACAGGTGTGCTAAAGTTTGGGCATGAACACCCTGTCCTCCAAAAGCGAAGCCACTTACAGCGCCATCCTGGGCACTGCCTACCAGATGGCGGCGGCCGACGGCATCGGCAAGCTGTCGCTGGGCGAGGTGGCCAAGCGCACCGGCATCAGCAAGAGCGGCGTGTTTTCCCGCGTCGGCTCGCTGGAAGCGCTGCAGGGCGACGTGCTGGACGAGTACGACCGCCGCTTCGCCGAGGATGTCTTCATGCCTTCGCTCAAGCTGGCGCCCGGCCTGCCGCGCCTGGTGGCGCAGGTGGAGCGCTGGATTGCGCGCTGCCGCGACACCGGCCCCGGTTCCGGCTGCCTGTACACGGCGGGCGCCTTCGAGTTCGACGACCTGGACGGCGCGCTGCGCGACCGCCTGCAGCAGGGCGTGGAGCGCTGGCGCGCCTCGCTGCGCAAGACCGTGCGGCAGGCCATGGACCTGGGCCATCTGCGCCCCGATACCGACGCTGAACAGCTGGTGTTCGAAATTTACTGCCTGATCGTGGGCTTGCTGCACGATACCCGCTTCATGCGCGACCCGGCGGCGCCGGGCCGCATGATGCTGGCCTTCAGCCGCCTGATATCGACCTACAAAAGCTTCACCTACCAGGGATGACAGCCGCAGCCGACAACGCGGTGGCCGGCTGCGCCGCCGTTTTTTTTCAACTAGTTTCGCACGCCTGTGCGAAAAAGGAGAGCATCATGACCAAAGCCCTGTTCCTCACCGTCGTCGCCTGCTGCCTGCTGTTCAGCCCGCGGCTGGTGGATGCGCTGCGCGCGCTGCCCGACAGCAACGACGAATTCGGCCTGTGCTGAGAGGGCCGCCATGGAACCGATAGATTTCTACTTCGACTTCGGCTCGCCCTACGGCTATTTCGCCGCCACCTGCATCGACGAGCTGGCGGCGCGCCACCGGCGCGCAGTGCGCTGGCATCCCATCATGATGGCGGCGGTGTTCGAGACCACCGGCGGCATGCCCTTGCCGATGGTGCCCATCAAGGGCAGCTACGTGCAGCACGATATGGACCGCACCGCGCGCCAGCACGGCATCGCCTACCGCCAGCCGGCCACCTTCCCGCAGCTGCTGCTGGGCGCGCCGCGCGCCATGCTGTGGCTACGCCAGGAATTCGGCGACGAACTGGCGGTGCGCTTTGCCAAACGCTGCCTGCAAGCCTACTTCGCCGACCGCGTGGACGTGGCGGACGACGAGGTGCTGGGCGGTATCGCCGCAGGCCTGGGCGTGCCTGCCCGGGCCATGCTGGCGGCGATCCGCTCGCGCGAGGTGAAGGAATTGCTGAAGCAGGAAACCGCCGCCGCCATGGCGCGCGGCGTGTTCGGTTCGCCCTTCGTCATCGCCGACAAGGAGCCGTTCTGGGGCTTCGACCGCTTCGGCCAGCTGGAAGCGTGGCTGGCCGGCGGCGGCGTGTCGTGGAGCTACTGGGCGCGCAAGCCGAAGATCGTCTCCAGCCTGGGCCACCGCAGCGCCCCGCGCACTGCGGCCTGACGGCCCATGGTCAGGCGTACTGCGCCGCCTCGCCCAGGATGGCTTTCGGTTCCAGGTAGGAGTCCAGCCCGTATGGGCCGAATTCGCGCCCGATGCCCGATTGCTTGAAGCCGCCGAACGGCGCAATCAGGTCGTCGTGCACACCGTTGATGTGCACCCGGCCCGCGACCAGCTGCGCCGCCACCCGGTTGGCGCGCGCCAGGTCGGTGGAGCTGACATAGGCTTGCAGGCCGTACGGCGTGTCGTTGGCCATGGCGATGGCCTGCTCCTCGGTGTCGTAGGCGAGGATGGACAGCACCGGGCCGAAGATCTCCTCGCGCGCAATCGTCATCTCCGGCGTCACGCCGGCGAACACGGTCGGCTTGACGAACCAGCCTTGTTCCAGGCCGGCGGGCCGGCCCGAACCGCCCGTGAGCAGCTCGGCGCCTTCTTCGATGCCGGTGCGGATATAGTGCTGCACCCGCTCCCACTGTTTGCGCGTGACCATCGGCCCCAGGCTCACGCCGGGATCGCGCGGATCGCCTACCACCACCGCTTCGGCGGCGGCGATGGCAAGCTGCCGCACCTGTTCCAGCCTGCTGGCGGGCACCAGCAGGCGCGAACCGGCGATGCAAGCCTGGCCGTTGTTCATATAGCAGGCCTGGATCGCCATCGGCACGGCTTTCTCGAAGTCGGCGTCGTCCAGCAGCAGGTTGGCGCTTTTGCCGCCCAGCTCCAGCGTTACGCGCTTCATGGTGTCGACTGCGGTGCGCGCGATGGTCTTGCCCACCAGCGTGGAGCCGGTAAAGGAAATCTTGTTGATGTCCGGGTGCGCGCTGAGCTCCGCGCCCACTACATCGCCGCGCCCGTTGACGATGTTGAACACGCCCGCCGGCAGGCCGGCTTGGTGCAGGCACTCGGCCAGGATCTGCGTTTGCCATGCGCTCAGTTCACTGGGCTTGACCACCAGCGTGCAGCCGGCGGCAATCGCCGTGGCCAGCTTGTTGGCCACGAACCATGCGCTCGAGTTCCATGGCGTGATGATGCCCACCACGCCGACCGGCTCCAGCACCACTTTGGATTTGCCCACGGTCTTGCTGAAAGCGTGTGCTTCCATCACCTGCTTCACGTCCAGGAACATCTTGGCCGTGTACTGCGAGCGGCCGATGCTGCCGGCGTACGGGCCGCCGTATTCCTCCATCAGGGCGGCGGCCGCCTCGCCGGCGCGCGCCAGTACCGCGTCGTGCAGGCGCTGCAAATACATGCCGCGCTGCGCGATGCTGCTGCGGGAGAAGGAGGGGAATGCCGCCTTGGCGGCGGCGATGGCGCGCCGCGCGTCCTCTACGTCGCCCAGGCGGACCTGTCCGGCCAGCTGGCCGGTGGTGGGGTTGACCAGGTCCGCCAGCTCGGTGCCGTGCGGGGTGGTGAATTCGCCGTTGATGTAAATCTGGTCGATGATGCGCATGCTGTTCGCTCCTTGGGAATAACGTACAGCCATTCTAGAAAGCCGCAGCGGCGCGGGGCAGTGCCATTCCTGCCGCATCCTTGCCCGATCCTGCACATCCGTGTATGCCGCGAATTTCGCAACCCATGCCTTTGTTTTAACGTTTCGTCACAATTGGTCCCCGCCGTGCGGCGCGCTCGCTTACAGTGCAGGCTCCCCCTTTTTTCGTATGCCACCATGACAAAAATGACCCGCTTCGGCGCCGCCAGCGCGCTGCTGTTTTCCCTTATCCTCGGCCCGGTGCATGCCCAGGCGCCGGACCTGGAGGCGCGCCGTGCCGCGCTCAATAGCCTGATCAAGGAGCAGTGGGAGTACACCATGCGCAACAGCCCCGAATGGGCGTCGCTGCTGGGCGACAAGCGCTACAACGACAAGTGGTCCGACTTTTCGCAGGCCGGCATTGAAGCCGACACCAGGGCCACGCTGGAATTCCTGAAGCGTTTCGAGGCCATCGACAGCAGCGGTTTCCCGCTGCAGGAGAAGCTGAATCATGAGTTGATGCTGCGCCAGTTGCGGGAGAGTGCCGAAGCGGCGCGCTTCAAGGACTGGCAAATGCCGCTGGCGCAGAACTCCGGCGTGCATATCGACCTGCCGCAAATCGTCTCCGCGCTGCCGTTCGAAACCGTGAAGGACTACGAGGATTACATCCAGCGACTGCACACGCTGCCGGCGCTGTTCGAGCAGACCCGCGCGCAGATGGAGAACGGCGTGCGCGACGGCCTGATGCCGCCCAAGTTCCTGATCCCGAAAATCGTCAAGCAGTGCGAAACCGTGGCCGCGATGAAGGCCGGCGCCTCGCCCTTCGCCGAACCGCTGAAGAAGTTCCCGAAAGACTTCTCGGCTGCCGACAAGGCGCGCCTGAGCAAGGAGATCCTGGCGGCGATCCAGAAGGACGTGGCGCCTTCCTACCGCAAGCTGGCCGCGTACGTCAAGACCCGGTACCAGCCGCACGGCCGAACCGAAGTGGGCATGTGGTCCTTGCCGGACGGCGCCGCGCGCTACAGTTTCAAGGCCAAATCGTCCACCACCACCGAGATGCCGCCGGAAGAAATCCATCAGCTGGGGCTGAAGGAAGTGGCCCGCATTGAAGCGCAGATGCTGGGCGTGGCGCAGCAATTGGGCTTCAAGGATCTGAAGAGCTTCAACAAGGCCCTGGCCGCCAACCCCAAGCTGCACCCGAAATCGCGCCAGGAGATCGTGGACCTGTACCAGAAATACACGGACCAGATGTACGCCCAACTGCCGCAGCAGTTCGGCATTCTGCCCAAGGGCAAGGTGGAAATCCGCCAGGTGGAGCAATTCCGCGAGAAGGGCGAGGCCGCCGCGTCGTATCTTCAGGGTTCGCCGGACGGCAAGCGCGCCGGCCGCGTGATGGTCAACACCGGCGACTTCGCCAAGCGCTCCATCATCGGCATCGAGACCACGGCGCTGCACGAAGGCGTACCGGGCCACCACATGCAGATCGCCATCGCGCAGGAAATCGAGGCGCTGCCCAGCTTCCGCCAGCAGGGCAATTACACGGCGTATGCCGAGGGCTGGGCGCTGTATTCGGAACGCCTGGGCCAGGAACTGGGCTTCTTCAAGGATCCCTACAGCTACTACGGCCACTTGCAGGACGAAATGCTGCGCGCGATCCGCCTGGTGGTCGACACCGGCCTGCACTACAAGAAGTGGAGCCGCCAGCAGGTGGTGGACTTCTTCCATGACCATTCCGGCATCGAGGAAGTGGACGTGCAAAGCGAGACCGACCGCTACATCGTGTGGCCGGGCCAGGCGCTGGGCTACAAGATCGGGCAGCTGAAAATCCTGGCGCTGCGCGACTACGCGAAGCGGGAACTGGGCGCCCGCTTCGACATCCGCAAGTTCCACGACCAGGTGCTGGGCGCGGGCGCCTTGCCGATGGACGTGCTGGAGTCGCACATCAAGCAATGGGTGAGCGGGGAGCAGCAAGCTGCCAAGGTGGCAAGCCAGCCTTGATGCGGCGTTGATACAGGTCCGGCCCGCAGCGCCTGCGCCGCCGGCCGGACCGGCCGTTTCTGCAACGATCAATTGATCTGGTGAAAATTCGTTGCTATGATCTGGATGACCCCTCCCCCCTCCCGATCAGGCACACCATGAAGATCATCCCCGGCCCGGATGCATACGGCAATTTATTCCACGGCGTGAAGCAGCGTACCTTTCGCTATCCGTCCAAGGGCGAGGCCGGCTATCTCGACGGCGTCCTGCTGCCGAAACTGAACCCGAAATTCACCATCGCGCCTGGCGAGAAGATCTTCACGATCGGCTCGTGCTTCGCGCGCGAAATCGAAAGCCGCCTGGTGCAGCGCGGTTTCGACGTGCCGGTCAGTAAGTTCATGAACCCTGAAATGTTGAACGAATATAATGCGGGCACCATCCTGCAGCGCATTGAAAGCGTGTTCGGCATGTTCACTTACGACGACGGCATGGGCATCGAGGAGACCGAGAAGGGCTGTGTCGACCTGTTCCTGCACATCGCGCAGGCGCCGGTGCCGCTGGACATCCTGCTGCTGCGGCGGCGCATGATCGCCGAGGTGTACCAGGAACTGCTGGCCTCTCACACCGTGGTGATCACCCTGGGCCTGACCGAAACCTGGTTCGACACCAGGTACCAGTGCTATGTGAACAAGGCTCCGAGCCGCATGACGGTAAACCGCGAGCCCGAGCGCTTCCAGTTCCACCGCATGGACGTCGAGGACGTGACGGCGCGCATCTCCAATGCGCTCAGCCTGATCAGCAAGCACTCGCAGAAGAAAATCGTCCTGACGGTAAGCCCGATCCCGATCGAGGCCACCTTCTCGCAGTCCAACGCCATCGTGGCCAACTCCTATTCCAAGGCCGTGCTGCGCGTGGTGGCCGAGAAGATGAGCAACGACTTCAGCAACGTCGATTACTTCCCCAGTTTCGAAATGGCCACCTCGGCCGGCACGCGCTACTACCAGGACGACAATGTGCACGTGACCACCGAGCTGGTCGACATCATCACCAGACACATGCTGGCCAACTACGTGCCGTCGCAGGCCAGCGCCCCGGCGGCGGAAGGCGCGGTGACCCTGAACTACATCGACGGTGAGGCGCACAACCGCCTGATCGGCACGGTGCTCTGATGGCTGCGGCATGAAACGCATCATTATCGACCTTGACGATACCTTGTGCACCACGGTGGAAGGGGACTACCGCAATTCCCAGCCGGTGCCGGAAGTGATCGAGCGCCTGCGCTGGTACCACGCGCAGGGTTTTGAAATCGCCATCAACACCAGCCGCAACATGCGCACCTACGCCGGTTCGCTGGGCAAGATCAACGCCAACACGCTGCCGCTGATTATCGACTGGCTGGCCCGCCACGAGGTGCCCTACGATGAAATCTACGTGGCCAAGCCGTGGTGCGGCCACGACGGCTTTTACGTGGACGACCGCGCCGTGCGGCCGGACGAATTCGCCAAGCTGGACTACGAACAGTTGCTGAAGCTGATAGGCAAAGCATGATACTGGTGACAGCGGCCGCGTACGTGGGCCAGGAATTGCAGAGCGGCTTCGGCCGCGTGCCGCCGTGCATGCTGCCAGTCGGCAACCGCCCGATCCTGGAACTGCAGATCGAGGTGTTGCGCAGCAAGTTTCCGGACGAACGGCTGGTGCTGTCGCTGCCGGCCAATTTCCAGTGCGCCGCCGGCCATGCGCTGACGTTCGCGCGGCACCGCATCGAGACCATCGCCGTCAAGGAAGGCCTGACGCTGGCCGATTCGGTGCTGTACGTGATCAACGCCATGGCCGACGACAGCGGCGTGCTGCGCATCCTGCACGGCGACACGCTGATCTTCGACCTGCCCGACGGCGATGACGTGATCGCCACCGGCCGCACCCAGACCGACTATCCGTGGGAAATCGAGGGCGCCAACGCGCGCGAGGAAATCGTCTGGAGCGGCTATTTCTCGTTCTCCAGCGCGCGCCAGCTGTCGCGCTGCCTGGCGCTGTCGGGCGGCAATTTCGCGGCGGCGCTGCACAACTACGACGCCGGCTGCAAGCTGGCGCGCGCCGAGGTGACGCGCTGGCTGGACGTGGGCCACATCAACACCTTCTTCGCCGCGCGCGAACAGATGACCACCGAGCGCAGCTTCAACAGCATCACCATCGCCGACGGCTGCGTGCGCAAGACCGGCGAGAACCAGCGCAAGATACGCGGCGAGATCAACTGGCTGCGCACCGTGCCGCGCATGATCAAGCTGCGCACGCCGCAGCTGGTGGAGGCGGGCGACGACGAGCACGGCCAGCCCTACTACATCACCGAATACATGCATCTGGTGCCGCTGAACGAGCTGTTCGTGCACAGCCGGCATTCCGTGATTTTCTGGAACAGCATTTACGGCCATTGTGAAAAATTCTTCGCCGAGTGCCGCCGCGCCTTCGAGGCCTTGCCGCCGGACGTGCGCGCCGCCGAAGCGGCGCGGGTACAGGTGGAAGCGCAGCAGCTGCGCGTGGCCAAGACCGCGCAGCGCCTGCAGGAATTCTCAAGGCAGCGCGGCTTCGCGCTGGACCGGTCCTGGCATATCAACGGCAGCGAGCGGCCCAGCCTGTGGGCGCTGTTCGAACTGGCCAGCGCGCGCGCCGCGCAGCAGCCCTGCGTGCCCGGCGTGCTGCACGGCGATTTCTGCTTCAGCAACATCCTGTACGACAGCCGCGCCAACGCCATCAAGGTGATCGACCCGCGCGGCGTCACGCACGACGGCGCCTTGTCGATCTACGGCGACCTGGCCTACGATATCGCCAAGCTGAGCCACTCGGTGCTGGGGCTGTACGACTACATCATGGCCGGCCTGTATTCGGTGGAAGAGCAGGGCGCCTACCGGCTGGCGTTCTCCCTGCGCATCGACCCCTGGCTGCAGCCATTGCAGCAAGCCTTTGCCGCCCAAGTGTTCCTGGGCGGGCAGGTCACGCTGCGCGCCTGCCTGCCGCAGGTGATCCTGCTGTTCCTGTCGATGCTGCCGCTGCACGCCGACGACGAGCGGCGCCAGCTGGCGCTGATGGCCAATGCCTACCGCCTGTACGACGAGATGGAGTCCGCATGATAGTTATTCCCATGGTGGGCAAAAGCTCGCGTTTCTTCCAGGCCGGCTACACCCGTCCAAAATATGAATTGATGGTGCATGGCCGCAGCGTGTTCGCGCACGCGGTGGCCTCGTTCGAAGCCTATTTCGACAGCGAGTTCTTCCTGTTCCTGGTGCGCGGCGACTTCGGCGCCGAAGCCTTCGTGCGGCAGGAGCTGGCCAGCCTGGGCGTGCGCCGCTTCGAGCTGGTGGTGTTCGAGCAGGAGACGGCGGGCCAGGCCGACACGGTCTACCAGGGCTTGCAGCGCATGCGGGGCGCCGGCAGCGGCGGCGCGCTGACCATTTTCAATATCGACACCTTCCGGCCCGGCTTCACCATGCCGGCGCTCGATTGCGACGGCTACCTGGAAGTGTTCGAGGGCGAGGGCGAGCACTGGTCCTTCGTGCGGCCCGGCGCGGACGGCCGGGTGCTGGAAACCACCGAGAAGGTGCGCATCTCCAACCTGTGCAGCGACGGCCTGTACCAGTTCCGCGAGCGCAGCCTGTTCGAGCAGGCCTTCCGCCACGCCGCCAGCAACGACCTGCGCGTGCGCGCCGAATTCTATATCGCGCCGCTTTACAACTACCTGATCGCCGCCGGACGCGACATCCGCTACGTCACCGTGGGGGCCGGCGAGATCGTCTTCTGCGGCACGCCGGACGAGTACCTGGCGGCCGTCAAACACGGAAACACCAGCCATGCAAATTGATCGCCAGCGCCCGGTCAGCGTCGTCTTCACGGGACAGCTGCGGGAAAAGGAGCTGTTCGAGAAAAACCTCGGCACCTTGTCCGCACTGCCTTGCGTGCAGGAGCTGATCCTGTCGACCTGGCACCGCGACGCGCTCGAAAACGCGGCCTACCTGAAACAGCTGGAGCAGAAATACGGCCTGAAAGTGGTCACCGCAACCGACCCGGCGCTGCCCTTCGACCGCTTCAACGGCTTCCGCCAGTCGGTCAGCCTGCGGCGCGGCCTGGAGGCGGTCGGCAAGGCGGACTACGTGTTCAAGACCCGTACCGACTGCTATATCGACGGCGCCGCGCTGGCTTACCTGGCGCAGAAGGACACGGCCATCACCGACCCGCAGGCGCTGGCCATGGGCATCTTCCGCGAGAAGGTGTCGGTGGTGAGCGCTTCGGTGCTGGCGCCGTTCTACATCGACGACAAGCTGGTGTTCGGCCACATCGCCGACATGTTCAAGCTGTGCAGCATGGAGTTCAGCGAATTCAAGTACCCGTCGTCGGCCAAGTTTGGCCACTACATCCGCTTCTACCCGGCCTTCATGCGGGACTTCCCGCAGTTCCTGCCCTTCATCCGGCATGAAATCCTGGTCACCAGCAGCAACGAGGACTTCCGCGTCGCCACGCTGCCCAAGCTGCTGTCCTGCCGCGAGGTGGCGCTGCCGCTGCTGGTGTACTACCGCATCATGAGCGCCTTCTTCTGCCTGGACTGGGACGGCCACGCGCCGTGGTTCCGCGGCGAGACCGCCGCCCACCTGGATCCCGCCGGCGAAGTGGGCACCAATGCCGACCTGCAGTGCGCCAGCAACGCCTTCTTCGCGCTGGCGGCGCAGGGCCACGTCGCCAACGTCCACCTGGCCGGCGCGCTGCGCGAGGCAGCCAGCATGGCGCGCGCCGTGGGCGACCCGCGCCACATCGGCAACGGCATGGACCTGACCGGCTTCTGGGGCCGGGCCCTGGACGAGGCCAAGGTTTTCCTGCAGTACGAGGACCAGGTGGCGGGCGCGCGCCAGCTGATGCGCGAGCGCGAAGTGCAGGAGGCGTTCAAGAACCTGACCCGCTTGCTGCCCTGCGATCCCAGCAACAAGCATGTGCGCTACCTGATTGCCCTGTGCTTCCACGCGGTGGGCGACAACGACGGCGCCCGCATCTACCTGCATTCCTGCCTGGAACTGGGGGATGGCTACGACACGCCGGCCGGCAAGCTGCTGGCCGAGATCGAAGGGCTGCCGGCGGCGTGAGCCGGCGCTGCGCTACACTTCCGGGCGCAGCTTCTTGATGTCCTGCATCGGCGGCGCGCCGAACAGGCGCCGGTACTCGCGGCTGAACTGGGACGGGCTCTCGTAGCCCACCTGGTAGGCCGCCGTGGCGGCATCGGTATCGCCGTTGAGCAGCAGGGCGCGCGCCTGCTGCAGGCGCAGCTGCTTCTGGTACTGCATCGGCCCCATGGCGGTCACCGCCTTGAAGCGGTGGTGCAGGGTGGACACGCTCATATGGGTGGCCTGCGCCAGTTCCTCCACCAGCACCGGCTGGTTGTAGCGCTCCTTCAGCCACGCGATGGCCTTGCTGATGCCGCGGTCCTGCTGGTCCAGCACCACGTTCTGATACAGCTGGCGGCCGTGCGCGCCGGTCAGCAGGCGGTAGATGATTTCCCGCTTCAGGCCCACCGCCAGGAAGGCCGCTTCCCGCGGCGGCGCCTCGCCTTGGTGCGCTGCGTCGAGCAGCTCCAGCAGCCGGCACAAGGCTTCCTGCAACGCCGCATCGCACGCGCCGACAAAGGCGCCGCGCACCGGCTGGGCGCCGTCGTTCAGGTCCAGGCGCGCCTCCAGCACCACGGCGGCCAGTTCCGCCGGGTCGATCTCGATATTCAGCAACAGATAGGGCTGCTCCGGCGTGGCGCTGAGCACATGGCCGGCGGCCGGCAGGTCCACCGACACGGCCAAGTACTGGCCGGGCCCGTAGTCCAGCACATCGGTGGCCAGGTGCACGCGTTTGCGCCCTTGCAGGATCACGCAGCACGAGGGTTTGAGCACGCCGCGCGTGACGGGCGTGGGCTGCGATGAGCGCAGCAGCGACAGGAAGGGCACGGCGGTTTCCCGCCTGCCGTCGTGCGGCAGCAGCCGTCCGACGACGGCGGCCATGCGCGCCAGCCGGTCCGGCCGGGCCGGCAACCCAGCGGCGCTGCCGGGCGCTGCGTCCGCGTTCATGGCGTGTTACTTCTTTTTCGCCGGCTTGAGCAGCGGGATCAGGTATTTGCCCGTCACGCTGGCCGGGTTGGCCGCCACATCTTCCGGCGAACCGGCGGCGATGATCTGGCCGCCGCCGGCGCCGCCTTCCGGCCCCAAGTCCACGATCCAGTCGGCCGTCTTGATCACGTCCAGGTTGTGCTCGATGATGGCCAGCGTGTTGCCCTGGTCGCGCAGGCGGTGGATCACCTTCAGCAGCAGGTCGATATCGTGGAAGTGCAGGCCGGTGGTCGGCTCGTCCAGGATATACAGCGTGCGGCCGGTGTCGCGCTTGGACAGCTCCAGCGACAGCTTGACGCGCTGCGCCTCGCCGCCGGACAGCGTGGTGGCGCTCTGGCCCAGCTTGATGTAGCCCAGGCCCACGTCCAGCAGGGTGTGCAGCTTGCGCGCGATGACCGGCACCGGCTTGAAGAACTCGTGCGCGTCCTCCACCGTCATGTCCAGCACCTCGGTGATGTTCTTGCCCTTGTAGTGCACTTCCAGGGTTTCGCGGTTGTAGCGCTTGCCGTGGCAGACATCGCACGGCACGTACACGTCCGGCAGGAAGTGCATTTCCACCTTGATCACGCCGTCGCCCTGGCAGGCTTCGCAGCGGCCGCCCTTGACGTTGAACGAGAAGCGCCCGGCGCTGTAGCCGCGCTCCTTGGCGGTGGGCACGGTGGCGAACAGGTCGCGGATCGGCGTGAACAGGCCGGTGTAGGTGGCCGGGTTCGAGCGCGGCGTGCGGCCGATCGGCGCCTGGTCCACCGCGATCACCTTGTCGAAGTGTTCCAGGCCGCTGATGGTGTCGTGCGGCGACGGCTCGGTCTGCGAGCCGTACAGGTGGCGCGACAGGGCAGGGTAGAGCGTGTCGTTGATCAGCGAGGACTTGCCCGAGCCGGACACGCCGGTGATGCAGGTCATCAGGCCGACCGGCAGCTGCAGGGTGACGTTCTTCAGGTTGTTGCCGGTGGCGCCGGTGATCACCAGCTGGCGCTCCTCGTCGAACTGGTGGCGCTTCTTCGGCACTTCGATCTTCTTGGCGCCGCTCAGGTACTGCGAGGTCAGCGAGTCCTTGTTCTTCAGGATGTCCTTCAGCGAGCCGGAGGCGATCACGTCGCCGCCATGCACGCCGGCGCCCTTGCCCATGTCGACGATGTAGTCGGCGGTGCGGATCGCGTCCTCGTCGTGCTCCACCACCAGTACGCTGTTGCCGATGTCGCGCAGGTGCTTCAGGGTGTCGATCAGGCGGTCGTTGTCGCGCTGGTGCAGGCCGATGGACGGCTCGTCCAGCACGTACATCACGCCGGTCAGGCCGGAGCCGATCTGCGAGGCCAGGCGGATGCGCTGCGCTTCGCCGCCGGACAGGGTGTCGGCGCTGCGGTCCAGCGATAGGTAGTCCAGGCCCACGTTGTTCAAGAACTTCAGGCGCGAGATGATCTCCTTGACCACGCGGTCGGCGATCTCGCGCTTGGCGCCGGTCAGCTTCAGCGTTTCGAAGTAGTCCAGCGCGTCGCGCAGCGGCTTGCGCGACAGTTCGAAGATGGCGCGCTGCTGCTTGCCGCTGCCCACCTTCACGTAGCGCGCTTCGGTGCGCAGGCGCGCCCCGGCGCAGGACGGGCATTCCTTCTCGTTGATGAACTTGGCCAGTTCCTCTTTCACCGCCATCGAATCGGTTTCGCGGTAGCGGCGCGACAGGTTGTTCACCACGCCTTCGAAAGTGTGTTCCTTGACCACGGTGCGGCCGCGTTCGTTTATATAGGCGAACGGGATGGCCTGCTTGCCGGAGCCGTGCAGCACCGCTTCCTGCGCCGGCTTGGGCAGCTGCTCGAACGGCGTGTCCAGGTCGAACCCGTAGTAGGCCGCCAGCGCGGTCAGCATCTGGAAGTAGAACTGGTTGCGGCGGTCCCAGCCTTTCACGGCACCGGAGGCCAGCGACAGGTTGGGGAAGGCCACGATGCGCCTGGGGTCGAAGAACTCGATATGGCCCAGGCCATCGCACTCGGGGCAGGCGCCCATCGGGTTGTTGAACGAGAACAGGCGCGGTTCCAGTTCCTGCAGCGAGTAGCCGCATTCGGTGCAGGCAAACTTGTTGGAATAGACATGCTCCTGCGCGGTGTCCATTTCATAGGCCACGGCGCGGCCGTCGGCCAGGCGCAGCGCGGTCTCGAAGCTCTCGGCCAGGCGCTGCTTGATCTCCGGCGTCACCTTCACGCGGTCGATCACCACGTCGATGGTGTGCTTTTCGGTCTTCTTCAGCTTGGGCAGGTCGTCCACTTCATAGATTTTTGCGTCATGCGTACCGCTTTGCACCCGGAACCTGACGAAACCCTGGGCCTGCATCTGCTCGAACAGGTCCACGTGCTCGCCCTTGCGGTTGGCCACCACCGGCGCCAGTATCATCAGCTTGGTGCCCTCGGGCATGGCCAGCACCGCGTCCACCATTTGCGACACGGTCTGCGCGGCCAGCGCGTGGGTCGGGTGGTTGATGCAGTACGGCGTGCCGACCCGCGCGAACAGCAGGCGCAGGTAATCGTGGATCTCGGTCACGGTGCCGACCGTGGAGCGCGGGTTGTGCGAGGTGGCTTTCTGCTCGATGGAGATGGCCGGCGACAGCCCTTCGATCAAGTCCACGTCCGGCTTTTCCATCAGTTGCAGGAACTGGCGCGCGTAGGCCGACAGCGATTCCACATAGCGGCGCTGGCCCTCGGCGTACAGCGTGTCGAACGCCAGCGAGGACTTGCCGGAGCCGGACAGGCCGGTAATCACGATCAGCTTGTTGCGCGGCAGATCGAGGTTGATGTTCTTGAGGTTGTGCGTACGTGCGCCGCGTATGCGGATCTGTTCCATTGTCTGAGCCTTGGGTAAAGGAGCGAGCGGGTGAACCCGGTACTATAGCCGGGTTTGATCCGCGCCGCCTTGCGCGGTTTGACAAGCATCAAGGCGGGGGGATCGATACTGTATATAATACCAGTATTCTTAAAAATGGGCAGCGCCTTGCCTTCGCTTATAATCGTCGTTTAGTAAAATGTCAGCCCGCCGTGCGCGGCCGCAGTCCAACAGGAGTTACACATGGCATCAGTCAACAAAGTCATCATCGTCGGCAATCTGGGCCGCGATCCGGAAATTCGCTACATGCCTAGCGGTGATGCGATCGCCAACATTGCCGTCGCGACCTCGTACAAGTCGAAGGACCGCAACACCGGCGAGCAAAAAGAGCAAACCGAGTGGCACCGTATTTCCTTCTTCGGCCGCCTGGCTGAAATCGTCGGCCAGTACCTGAAAAAAGGTTCCTCGGTCTACGTCGAAGGCCGCCTGCAGACCCGCAAGTACACCGACAAGGACGGCGTCGAGAAATACGCCACCGACATCATCGCCGAGCAGATGCAAATGCTGGGCGGCCGCCAGGGCATGGGCGGCGACGCCGGCATGGACGACGGCGGCAGCTACGACGCCCCGGCCCCGCGCCAGGCGCCCGCGCCGCGTCCGGCCCCTGCGCCAGCCCCGGCCCCGCGCCCGGCGCCGCGTCCGGCGCCGAACTTCTCGGACATGGACGACGACATCCCGTTCTAAAGCCTGCCGGCTGCCGGAAAAAACGAAAAACCCCCGCAACGCTTCGGCGTTGCGGGGGTTTTCTTTTGCGTGGACGCGTTGCTGCCGGTTACGAAATTCGGGCTGCGCAGCAGCGCCGGAAAGGGCAGGAATAGCATGTCAAAACGTTCATAAGACATTGAAATTACGTGACTTTTATCATTCGGTCAGCATTTTTGTGCCCACAAACAACACTCGCCGCCAAGCGGGTCCGCAGCGCTTCCGTTGCACCATGTGATATGCGCCCGGTTTACCCCGGTGCTCTCCCCATGAGAGCGCTACACAAGCCCATAACATGCTGTCTACAAGCAATTTTAACCTTGCCTTTTAAACACATGAAATGCGTTTGAGATAGCGAAAATAAGTGCGGCAGGGAAATTAATTGCGATATACTTGCTGCTAAGAATCTGTTTTTCAAGCCCTGCCGCTGACAAGCAAGCGAGTAAGTTGTCAGTTTGCAAACGTCCCTGTGGTTTTGGTCTTGCCCCGCAAAGTTTACTTAACGAAACTCCGTTTAAGGTCGCTTTGCACATAAGCCTGCTGAAATTGTCTGCTCAAAAATGGGGCGCAACTCAGCCGGCAAGCACTAAAGGTTTCGCCTAATGTTGACGTTAAGAATGAAAACATGGGCACTTGCCGCAAGGCTGGTAGGGCGCGAGGCGCTTGGTATCGGCTGGTAGTAAGAGTACTAAATTAACTTTGGCTGCCCCCGCCGTACTGGTCACGGTGCTGCTTTCATAAATTTTTGCTGTCTGTAGTTCCAAGGAGAATGGAAAATGTCATCCAACATCGGTCTTTTGACGTCGTCGCAGATCCGCGCCCTGTCGACTGAATATATTGCGGGGCTGACCACGGAAGACGTACGGGCGTTGACGTCCGACCAAGTCTCTTGGCTCACCACGCAGCAAATCTCGGTGTTGACGACGGCGAATATTGCAGTCGCGCTGACCACCAACCAGATTCCTTCGCTGACCACGGCGCAGGCAGCCGCGCTGGGTTCCGCGCAACTGGCGGCCATGACCACCGCCAACCTGGCCGTGCTCGAAACGGCCGACGTGGCCGCGCTGCGCTCCACTTCCATTGCCGCCTTGTCGACCAGCCAGTTCGCTGGCCTGACCTCGAACCAGGTCGGCGCCCTGACCACCCGGCAGCTCGGCGCCCTCAGCACCAACGTGATTGCCAATGGCCTGACCACTTCGCAAGTGGTGGGCCTGACCAGCGCCCAGGTGGGCGGCCTGAGTTCCGCGCAAGTCGCTGCCTTCACCACGGCCAACCTGGCCGCCATGGAAACGGCCGACTTCGTTGCCCTGAAGACCAACGCCATCGCCGGCTTGACCACCAGCCAGTTCGCCGGCTTGACCACCAACCAGGTCGCCGCGCTGACCAGCGCCCAGCTGGGCGCCCTGAGCACCAATGTGATCGCCAACGGCCTGACCACTGCGCAAGTGGTGGCCCTGAGCACCAGCCAGGCTGCCGGCCTGAGCTCGCGCCAGATCGGCGCCTTGTCGACCGCCAACCTGGCCGCCATGGAAACCGTGGACCTGGCCGCGCTGTCGACCGCCACCATTGCTTCGCTGGGTTCGGCCCAGATCGCCGCGCTGACCTCGGCGCAAGTTATCGGCCTGAGCACGGCCCAGGCCGGCGCGCTGACCTCGGCCCAGCTGGCCGCCATGGAAACGGTCGACCTGGCCGCCATGGAGACGGTGGACTTCGTTGCCCTGAAAACCAATGCCATCGCCGGCCTGAGCACCAGCCAGTTCGCCGGCCTGACCACCAACCAGGTTGCCGCGCTGACCAGCGCCCAGATGGGTGCGCTGAGCACCAACGTGATCGCCAACGGCCTGACCACCGCGCAGATCGTCGCCCTGAGCACCAGCCAGGCCGCCGGCCTGAGCTCGCGCCAGATCGCCGCGCTGTCGACCGCCAACCTGGCCGCCATGGAAACGGTGGACTTCGCCGCCCTGAAGACCGCCACCATCGCCGCGCTGACCTCGGCACAGATCGCCGGCCTGACCTCGGCGCAAGTGATCGCGCTGACCACGCTGCAAGCCGCGTCGCTGACCTCGGCACAAGTGGCCGCCATGGAAACGGTGGACCTGGCCGCCATGGAAACGGTGGA
>NZ_BAAKJE010000265.1:0-49884 GCF_059704565.1 Massilia sp. NBRC 108631 | reverse complement strand
GAATTACTATCGTCAACTTTCGGGTCAAGCCGTCTCGGCCTGACTCAAACCACGGGGCCTCTCAAAATCCCGGTCCGGTTCAATCAGCAAGGATGAAAGCGGCCGCCATTGCGGTGGTGGTCGGCAATATCGACCGCTTTGTACCAGCCACAGGTAACTAAACCCGCTCCTCACTTGGTACAAATAGCACTACATCGCGACGCCCCAACGCATCAAGCGCCGAACGAAGATCTGCTGCAGTTTTCGAGCGTAGCTGAAAATATATGTGCTCAATTTGTCCGTCGGGATCACGGATAACAGTGGCTTTAAGACCTTCGGCCAGGTACACGTCAACGTCCGATCGCTGCTCCGCATGAACCGCCCCAAGCTCAGATTCGAGTACTGAAATCAATTCCTCCGGCAATCGCTCAGGTGATTCAAATTCCCAACCAATCTCCGATAACCACTTTGTAGCGGAAATTGGCAAGAAGAAGGCGGCTACATATGGATTTCCCACGTTTGGCTCCTTATGGCTTATAGACTTCAACCGGAACTTCGGCAAGGCCAGCCCGAATTGCCGCCTGAGCTCGGTGATGCCCATCTGAAATTACAACCCTGCCGTCAGGCCGCACGACGCCAGTAATAGGCGGGAAATCGCCATAGCCATTTGCTTTCATAGCTTTTTCATAGCGTTTAACCAAAGAACCAGTAAGGTCACCAGGGGCCTGATCAGGAACCAAATTCTTGGGATTGATCTTTAGGATAGCGGACTCCCCTTTTGCAAGTGCCGCAATTTCCTCTGCCGTCTTTCCTTTTCCTCCACCGGGTGCAAGCACACCGAGTCCGATAAGCACAACTCCCGCAGACTTACCTTCAGCGGAATCAGTATTTGGACGCTCGAAGTAGTTGTCTGCCTTCTCAGCTGCCCAACCCCAGAAACCAAACTGACCTCTGTTGTTGTCCGCGAAGTCGGCCATCGCCCGCCGAACAACCTGCGTCGCGATCTCACCAAAATTGGTTTGTCCCAGTTCTGCGCCGGCCGTCGGAGCTGCGGCCTTCGCGCCAACGTAGCCACCACTGCTTGCCGATCCCAGTCGCACGGTTGGTGGCAGCCCACCAACCCGCGAACCGAAGTAGCCTGAAACTGTCGCAATCGCTGCGAGTTCACCTGCCTTGGCACCATCGAAAATCACAGTGGAAATTCCGTAGCGGAAAGACCCCAGGCTAAAGCCAGACTTGGTTTTATCCGACTCCCCTTCGACGACGACCTGAGGCGGTGCTGGGGTCTCCTCACCCTCTGCAGCAAAGCCAGTTGGGTCCACCAGGTTAGTAGGATTGTTCAGCACATAGCTATAGCGATTGTAGTTCTGGCCATTGCTTGGATCGGCAATAAGCAGATCTCCCGACAGGAACTGGGCTACAAAGGGATCATACACGCGTCCGTTCATGTGGACCAAATCGAGTTGGTCGAGCATCTCATGCACACGCCGGTAGTCTTTACGATCAGGCTTCCCTGTGTACGCTTCCGCTAATTTACCAATCCCATACTCGGCCGTGTCGTAGACCCAGTAGCTGTTCAGGTCTGGCTCGTAACGCGCAGTCATGCGGCCCAATGCATCATACTCAAATGTCGTCTTTTGCAGTGCCTTGGCCTGCTCAGGGCTGGTTTGGGCTAACAACTGGCCCAAGGGGTCAAGTTCGTACTTGATCTCGCCTAGATCCGGGTCTTTCAACCGTATCTTGCGGCCGAGATCGTCATATGTCACAACGATCTCGTTGCCGCTTGGGTCTGTCGTCTTTCGCAGATTGCCAAACGCGTCATACTCGTACGAAACCTTGCCTCCAGCTGCGTCCGTGACTTCGCGCAACTGGCCAATAACGTCACGCTTCTCCGTTCGGCTCTGCTGTAGTCCGTTCGGCAGCTTCTCCGGGTTGGTAACAACCCGTGTATAGCCGCTGTAGCTTGTCGTGTACGCGCATTGCCATGAAACTGCTCAACGATTTGTAAGGAGGATGCGTCGGGCTTCTCCGGGCAGAGCGTCACAGAACACTGCTTAATGAAGAACCTGGTCGAATTGCCATCTGCACGCGTCTCCTTCGTCACGCTACCGAACCCGTCTACAGCCCAGCTTGTAGTAAGACCATTGGGTCCGGTAACTGAAATTCTTGCGCCACTGGCGGGGTCAAAAATGTGTTCCTCAATATGGCCGAGCGTATTCGCCACCCTATGGGGGAAGCGACCGTTGCCTTGGTAAGTCACGGTACCCAATATCCGTGATTTAAGAAGGCAACCTGGGCTGCTGCTAGGACAAGCAGAATCCTCCCACCTCTGGGTAGCGGATTTGCGCGGATGAAATAGTCATCCGCGTGAGCAGTTGCGGCGGCGGGGCCACGCATCTGCCATGCTAATATTTCAGCGCCTTCACTTTCCGGCCTCTCCATGCTGACACTGAAATCCAAACTGGCCCCTCTGCTGTGCGGCATGTTGCTGGGCGCACCATTCTCTCACGCCGCCAGTGTCCGCCTGGCCGGTCCCGAGGGCGTGGCCGACGTGCTGGCCGAAGACAACGCCACCATGAATCTGGCCGCCGGCCTGCTGCGGCGCGACCTGCAATCGGTCAGCGGCAAAGTTCCGCGTAGCCTGGCACCCAGCCGTCTGGACGACTGCACGCGGGTCTGCGTGGTAATAGGCCGCCATGACAGCCCACTTCTGCGCGAGCTCGCCCAGCGCGAGCACCTGGACTTCTCAGCCCTGAAGGGCGAGTGGGAACGCTATATCCGCATCAGCCAGCCCTCGCGCACCAAGCCGGGCACACAGTTGCTGGTCATCGCGGGTTCGGATGCGCGCGGCGCTGTGTACGGCACGGTGGATTTGAGCCGCGAACTTGGCGTGTCGGCCTGGGAGTGGTGGGCAGATGTGAAACCCGCGCAGCGCCCCGTGGCCGAAGTGCGGGCCGGGCGCATTGTCTCCGACCGGCCCTCGGTACAGTACCGGGGCGTGTTCCTGAACGACGAGGACTGGGGCTTGCAGCCCTGGGCCGCCAGGACATATGACCCAAGCGGTGACATTGGCCCGGCTGCCTATGCCCGCATCTACGAGCTGCTGTGGCGCCTGAAGGCCAATCTGATCTGGCCGGCGATGCACGATTCCACCAAGCCGTTCTACCAGATGCCGGGCAATGCGCAGACGGCGCACGACTACGCGATCGTTGTTGGCACTTCGCACGCGGAGCCGATGATGCGCAACAACGTGCGCGAGTGGAAAAAGAGCGACGGCGCCTTCAATTTCTTCACCAACCGAGATGCCCTCGCGCACTACTGGCAGCAACGTGTGGATGACGTGAAGGCGTACGAGAATTTCTATTCCATGGGCATCCGTGGTGTGCACGATTCGGCCATGGAAGGAGCGAGCACGCTGGAGGAGGCACGCGGCGGCGTGGCGGCCGTCATCGACATGCAGCGCAACATGCTGTCCAAGGCGCTGACGCAGCCATTGCCGCAAATCCCTCAGGCGCTCACGTTGTACAAGGAAGTGCTGGACATATACAACAGCGGCCTGAAGGTGCCGGACGACATGACGCTGGTCTGGCCGGATGATAACTACGGCTATCTGCACCAGCTCAGCACGCCGGCCGAAGCCACCCGCAGCGGCGGCGCCGGACTGTACTATCACATCTCTTACTGGGGCCGACCGCACGACTATCTGTGGCTGGGCACCACGCATCCCGGCCTGATCCGCGACCAGCTGCAGCGCGCGGCCAGCACCGGCGCCGCCAGGGTCTGGGTGGTAAACGTGGGCGACATCAAGCCAGGGGAGTATCTCACGCAGTACTTCCTTGACCTGGCGTTCGACCGGCGCCTGCTGGAACGTGGCGCCAAAGTACACATGCAGGATTGGTTCGGCGGACAGTTCGGCGCCGCGCAGGCTCCTGCCATCGCGTCCATCATGCAGGACTTCTACGACCTGGCATGGGAGCGCCGCCCGGAATTCATGGGGTTCAGCCAGACCGAGCCCACTACTCCCACGCGCCAGAGCGACTATCTGCAGTCGGGCGGCGAGGAGGCCGAGCAGCGGTTGGCGCGCTATCAGGCGCTGGTGTTGCGTGCGCAAGCCGTGGGTGCGGCGTTGCCCCAGTCCAGTCAGGAAGCGTACTTCCAGCTGGTGCTGTACCCGGTGCGCTCCAGCGCCAACCTGAATGCGCGGATTCTCAAGCTGGACCTGGCGGCGCAGTACGCGCGCATGGGCCGGCCGGCTGCGCAGTTATATGCGCGCCAGGCGGAAGCGGCGCAGGCGGCGATCGTGGCCGACACGGCGCGCTACAACGCCCTTGGCGGCGGCAAGTGGCGCGGAATGATGGACGCCGCGCCGCGCCGCCTGCCGGTATTTGACGCGCCCGCGTTTCCGGCGTATGGGCCAGCCGGCCGCAGCGGCTGCGCGCTCGCCTATCCGACGCCGCTGTCGGCACAAGGCGGCACACTGGCCTTTACGCGTGGACGGGCCGAGACCAAGACCATCACCCTGGTCCAGTACGGCGCGCAGCCGCAGCCATGGTCTGCGGTCTCCGTGCCTGACGGGATGAGCCTGTCGGCAAGCAAAGGAGCGCTCAATGAGGCCAACGGCTACGAACAGCGGGTCGATGTGCGCTACGACGGTGGCGGCGGCAAAGTTTCGGCGCTGCGCTTCACCTGCGGCGATGCGCACTTGCAGGCAAAGCTGCAATGGGCGTCCGGCGCCGCAGACGGCGTGGCGACGGAGCACGAACGCATCATCACGCTGCCCGCCGCAACAGGCGCGGTCACTGCCGGCTGGTCGGCAATCGATCTGGGCAGCTTCGGCTCCAGTATGCGTTCAGACCTGGACATGCCTACGCGCGACCTGGCAGCGGCTGCCGCCGGCGCCGTACCCACCCTGCTCTACCGCTTCCACAGCCACACCAAGGGCGCGGCGCAACTCAAAGTCGTCGCCGTGCCGGTGCATCCGCTCACCTCGGCCAACAAGCTGCGCATCGCCCTCAGCCTGGATAGCCAGCCCCCCGCCGCGCTGGACTTCACCACCCACGGCCGCAGCGACGAGTGGAAGAACAACGTGCTGACCAACACTGCGGTGCGCACCATCCAATTGGGCGACTTGCCGCCCGGCGCCCACACGCTGACTGTCCACGCCCTGGACCCCGGCTTCATCCTGGACCGCATCGAAATCGTCTTCGACGGCGCGCCCAGGTATTACGGCAAACCTGCACCCGCCGCTATGCGGACCACTCCCTGAAACCCTATCCGCCCCACCATGAAACCACGCCCTACGCCGCTCCATAGCCTGCCCCTGCTCCGCCTGGCCGCCGCCCTGACCGCCGCCGGCCTGATGCTGCCCGCCCACGCCGAACGCCAGACCTACAATTTCAACCCCGGCTGGCGCCTGGCGGTGGCCGATCCGGCGGACGCCGCCCAGCAAGCGTTCGACGACAGCGCGTGGCAGGCCGTCACCCTGCCGCGTGCATGGAACGAGGACGACGCTTTCAGCAAGGACATTGTGGACCACACCACCGGCGTTGCCTGGTACCGCAAGCACTTCACCCTGCCCGCCACCGCCGCAGGCCAGAAGGTCTTCCTGGAGTTCGAGGGCGCGCGCCAGGCGGCAGAGGTGTACGTGAACGGCAAGCGTATGGGCCTGCACGAGAACGGCATCAACGCCTTCGGCTTCGACATCACCCCGGCGCTCCAGGCCGGCGACAACGTGGTGGCGGTACGCACCGACAACAGCTGGGACTACCGCGAGAAAGCCACCAACCAGCGCTACCAGTGGTCCGACAGGAATTTCAACGCGAACTATGGCGGCTTGCCGAAGAACGTGCGGCTGCACGTGACGGACAAGCTGTACCAGACCTTACCGCTGTATTCCACGCTGGGCACCACCGGGGTCTACGTCTACGCGCGCGAGTTCGACATTCCAGGCCGCCGCGCCACCATCGCCGCCGAGTCCGAGGTGCGCAACGAGTATCCAGAGGCGCGCAGCTTCATTTACGAGGTCCGCATCAAGGACCGCGACGGCAAGCAGGTGGCGCAGTTCGCCTCGCCGGCCCAGACCGTGGCGCCAGGAGCGACCGCCATGGTCAAGGCCAGCGCCGCAGTCCAGGGCCTGAACTTCTGGAGCTGGGGCTTTGGCTATCTGTACGACGTGGTGACCACCCTGAAAGTGGACGGCAAGGCGGTCGACAGCGTGACCACCCGCACCGGCTTCCGCAAGACCGAGTTCGGCAACGGCATGGTCAAGCTGAACGACCGCGTGATCCAGATGAAGGGCTATGCCCAGCGCACCTCCAACGAATGGCCCGCCGTCGGCATGTCGGTGCCGGCCTGGCTGAGCGACTACAGCAACGGCCTGGCCGTGGCCAGCAACGCCAACCTGATACGCTGGATGCACATCTCGCCGTGGAAGCAGGACACCGAGTCGCTGGACCGCGTGGGCATGATGCAGGCCATGCCGCCGGGCGACTCGGAGGCGGACGTGACCGGCCGCCGCTGGGAACAGCGCATCGAGGCCATGCGCGACTCCATCGTCTACAACCGCAACAACCCGTCCATTGTGTTCTACGAGAGCGGCAACCGTGGCGTCAGCGAAGCGCATATGCGGGAAATGAAGGCCCTGCGCGACCGGTTCGATCCGCACGGCGGGCGCGCCTCGGGCAGCCGCGAAATGCTCAGCACCAGGCTGCAGCAGGTGGCCGAGTATGGCGGCGAAATGCTCTACATTAACAAGAGCGCACGCATCCCGATGTGGGCCATGGAGTATTCGCGCGATGAAGGCGCCCGCATCTACTGGGACGAGTTCAGCGCACCCTTCCACAAGAACGGCGACGGCCCGCCGCACAAGGGCCAGCCTGCGCCCACCTACAACCACAACCAGGACTCGCACGCCATCGAGAACGTGAAGCGCTGGTATGACTACTGGGAGCAGCGTCCGGGCACCGGCACGCGCGTGTCGAGCGGCGGCGTGAACATCATCTTCTCCGACTCCAACACCCACCATCGCGGCGCCAACAATTACCGCCGCAGCGGCGAGGTGGACGCCATGCGCATTCCCAAGGACGGCTTCTACGCGCACCAGGTGATGTGGGACGGCTGGGTGGACGTGGAGAAACCGCGCGCCCACATCATCGGCCACTGGAACTACGCTCCGGGCACGGTCAAGCCGGTGACCGTGGTCTCCAGCGCCGAGCGCGTGGAGCTGTTCCTCAACGGTAAAAAGCTGGGCCAGGCGCGGCAGAGCGAGCGCTTCCTGTTCACCTTCGACGGTGTGGCCTGGCAGCCGGGCCAGCTGAAGGCGGTCGGCTACGACGCCAAGGGCAAGGCGATCTGCGAGTCCGTGCTGGCCACGGCCGGCGCACCCGCCAGGCTGCGCCTGACGTCCATCGCCTCGCCCAAAGGCCTGCAGGCCGACGGCGCCGACCTGGCGCTGGTGCAGGTGGACGTGGTGGACGCCAAGGGCCGGCGCAATCCGGTGGCGCTGAACACCGTCGAGTTCGAGCTGCAGGGGCCGGCGGAATGGCGCGGCGGCATTGCGCAGGGTCCGGGCAACCTTATCCTGTCGCGCACCTTGCCGGTGGAAGGCGGCGTGAATCGCGTGCTGCTGCGCAGCGCTACGCAGGCCGGCAAGATCGTGCTGCGCGCCAAATCCCCGGGGCTGGCTGCGGCCGAGCTGACGCTGGTGTCGAAGCCGGTGCAGGTGAAGGACGGCCTGTCGGTACAATTCCCCGCGGATGGCTTGCCGCTGAACTTGCAGCGCGGCCCGACCCCGGCCACGCCGTCCTTCCAGGTGTCGCGCGTGCCGGTGGCAGTGGCCTCAGTCGAGGCGGCCAGCAATGCGGCGGACGGGGCCCTTGCGGTGGACGACGACGAAACCACCAAGTGGTCCAGCATGCCGGGCGAAGGCAGCATTACCTTCAAGCTGGCGCGCACGGCCAAGCTCAGCGAAGTGGTGCTGAAACTGGCCGGCTGGCGCGAGCGCAGCTATCCGCTCCAAGTCGAAGTGGATGGCAAGCAGGTCTACGATGGCTTGACTCCCAAAGGACTGGGCTATGTGACGCTGCCGCTGGCGGCCAACAGTGGGCAAACGGTGCGCATCGCCCTGAACGGCGTGGCCGACGAGAGCAATGCCATCAAGCTGACAGAAGTGGCGAACCAGGCGATCGCGGATACAGGTGCGAACCAGACGCCGAAAGGCGTGCTGTCCATCGTGGAGGCGGAGTTCTACGAACGGCCGTAGCGGATTGCGCCGCAATGCGAGGCCCACAGGACGGATTAGTGCGAAGCACGCAGCCCGCGGGCGTCAAGGATTCGGCAGCATGAAGCTCGGATACTGGAGCTTCAGCTGCTCGATTTCCGACAGCGTGCCGGACAGGTGCTGGCGCACGCACCGCTGCGCCGCATCCGGGTCGCCGGCGCCGATGGCGCGCGCAATCGCGCTGTGCTCTTCCAGGATCGATTGCGCCTTGCCGTTCAGCGGCAGGTGCAGCCGGCGCAACCGGTCCAGGTTGCCACTGCTGCTACGCATCACGGTCCACAGCTGTTCCAGCTGCGCCGCTTCATAGAGCCGCTGGTGAAAGGCCAGATCGACGCGCGTGAAGTTTTTCAAGTCGCCCGTTTCCAGGCAGGCGCGCTGCTGCTCCACCAGCTGCACCAGGGTCCGTTCAAGAGCGGGATCGGGCTTCTCGGCCAGCATCCGCACCATCTCCAGCTCCACCGACAGGCGCAGGAAATGCGCTTGCCGCGCCGACGCCAGGTCCACGCTGCGCACGCGCGTAATGTGCTGTGGGAAGATGTCCACCAGCCCTTCGTCTCCAAGGCGCGTCAAGGCGTCGCGGATCGGCGTGGCGGAAAGATTGAAGTAACGGGTCAGCTCGTTGCGGGGCAGCACCGCCCCCGGCTCCAGCGCCAGCGTGACGATCAGCTCACGCAAATGTTCAAACACTTGCACCGTGGCGTTCCTCGACCGGTCCAGCTGAAAAATCCCCGGAATTGCTACAGTTTCCATAGTGCCGCGCGTGCTGGTCTAAAGCTTGGATATTAGCATATCAGCACGCTGCGGCGCAGTGTCAGAAGCCCGGTCCGCCCCCCTCGCCGCGCGGCGGACCGCCCGCGCCCGGCCTCTGGCGCGGGCCCTGGAACTGTTGTTCGCCGCGCGACTCGGCGCCGCCTCCTGCACCGCCAATGCGGTACGACAGGCCGACGTAGAACACTCGCCCGTCAAAGCGCCGTATCGTGCTTTCCTTCAGCAGCGGCGTATCGATGACGGTGGCCATCTTGTTCTTGTCGAGCACGTCGGTCACGTTCATCACCAGGTTGAGCTGCGGGGTCAGCGCGTGGCGCAGGCTCAGGTTCAGCGTGCGGTTCGGCTCGCGGTAGCCCTGGCCGGTCAGCGTCTTGCCCTGCATCTGCAGCATGGCCTGCAGCTGCGTGGCGCTGTCGAACTGGTAGTTCAAGCGCGCACGGCCGCTCAGCGACGTGGCGTTGCGGGTGATGTCGGCGCCGCTCAGGTCGCGCGAGGTCAGCTCGCTGCGCGCCAGGTTGCCGCTGGTGTTCAGGGTCAGCGACGGGGTCAGCTTGCCGCTCAAGGTGAACTCCAGGCCGCTGGAATGGCTGGCGCCGCCGTTTTCGCGCGTGGTCAGCAGCACGGTCGGGCTGATGAAGGTGCTGCGCTCGACGATGGTGTCGGTCTCGTCGCGGTAATAGGCCCGCAGATTGGTCTCCAGCGTGCCGAACCTGGTTTCATAGCCGACCTCGAAGGAATCGGTCTTGGCCGGGTTCAGCATCGGGTTGCCGGATGAAACGTTGAACTCATCGCGGTACACCACGTAGGGATTCAGGTCGTTGGCCATCGGACGGCGGATGCGGTGCGCGTAGCTGAAGCGCATATTGGCCGTGTCGCTCACTTTATAGGTGGCGAAGAAGCTGGGAATGTAGTTGATGTAGCTGTGCTTCGCCTCGATACCGCTGGTGATCTGTTCGATATCCATGTCGGTATGCTCGGCGCGCAGGCCGGCCAGCGCGCCCCAGCGTTCGTTCAGCCGCATCTGGTAGGAACCGTACAGCGCAATCGTGGTTTCGTCCAGGTTGAAGCGGTTGGTGCGCGAAGGATTCACCGTTTCCGCCAGGGTGGCGGTGTTGATGTCCGCGAACAGCGTATCGAAGCTGCTCTTGGTGTTGGCCACCTTGTAGCCCAGCTTGGCCGTGCCGCCGGCGATATTGCGCTCATAGTCCCCGGTCAGGTCGACCACGCGGTTGCTGGTATCGCTGGACAGCCGGCTGCGGTCGGCTGGCGCGTTGAACGGACGCACAGTGTAGGCGTTGCTGTAGTCGGTGTCGCTGTCGTTGTCGGACGACGACACGCGCAGATCCGTCTTCATGCTTTCGCCGGGCGCCTCGCCCTTGTGGTCCCAGCGCGCGCCCCAGCTGTAGCTCTTGCTGTCGCCCTGGCGCTGCGTAGTGCGCAGGTAGTCGCTGACGGTGGCCGTGCCGTTGCCGGTCACGTTGCCGGTCATATAATGCTCGCTGGACTTCTGGTCGTTGCCGCGTGCAGTGTAGTTGGCGCTGGCGGTCAGCGTGTCCTTCGCGCCGAGGTTATAACTGACGGTACCGTTCAGGCCGACCGAGTCGTTCAATCCCTTGCTGGTGGAATTCTGCGTGCTGTGCTCGACGGCACCGGTGGCGCGGTTGATCCGGTCGCGCACGGTGGCGCCGGTGGAATCGCGGCCGTCGTGGCGCACGTTGATGCCGCCCTGGTAGCCCCAGGCGCCCTCGTTGTAGCTGCCGGACACGGCGCTGTTGTAGCGCCCGTCCTTGCCGGCGTTGGCGTTGACGGTGGCAAAGCCGCCCGGTTTGCGGTTGCGGCGCATCACCAGGTTCAGGATGGGACCGCCGCCGCCTTCGTTGCCGAACTGCGCGCCGGGATTGTTGATCACCTCGACCGACTCGATATCGTCGGCCGCCATCGCGTTCAGGGTGGCGCCACGGTTATCGCCCTGCATCATGGCCGACGGCTTGCCGTCCACCAGGATCTGCACATTGCTGCTGCCGCGCAGGGTGACGGAACCGTCCGGGTCGACCGCGACCGACGGCACGCTGTTCAGCGCATCGGCCGCCGTGCCGTTGGTGCTGCTGACGTCGGACTTCACGTCGTACACCTGGCGGTCGATGCGGTTGGTGGGGCGCTCGGCAGCCACCGTCACCGACGGCAGCGGCGCGCCGGTTTCCGTGGATTTCTCCAGCGGTTTCGGTTCTTTCTTGGGCGGAGCGCCCTTCACCACCACTTCGGGCGTGGCGGCAGGCTGGGATGGAGGCGCGGATTGCGCCAGGGCGGCGCTATCGGGATACAGCACGGCGCCGCCGGCTACGCAGCATGTCAGGAGAATTTTTTGCATTGGACAAGGTGTTTGATGGATGTCCGCATTCTATCCGCGCGCAGCGATTCAAACTATTGTCATTACGTAATTTTACATAGGCTAAACTTTACAGCAACATTTGCCGTTAAGGAGGCATGACCTCCATCTCCACACTCTCAAACTGGCAGCCGCTCACCCCGCGCCTGCCCGCCGCGGGCGCGCCAAAAGCCGCTGCCACGGAAAACAAGTGGCCGGCGCCGTCCGCCATCGTCAACCTCAGTCCCGCCAGCATGGCCGCCGCCAAGCAAAGCGAAGCCGAAGAAGCGGCGCTGCCGCCCTCCACCGCCGCCCGCTTCAAAGGCCTGGGCGCGGCCATGCTGAGCCATTTCCGCACCGGCGCCGCCGTGCCGGTGGAGCAGGCCAAGCTGCCGGAAGCCGTGGACAACAAGTTCACGCTCAGCATTACCACCCGCAGCGGCGTCAAGGTTGACCTCAGCCTGGCCAGCCTGGATGACGGCATGGCCCTGCAAGTGAGCGCCAGCGCGGAGCTGAACGAGGACGAGCGCAATGCGCTGTCCAGCCTGGCCGCCGGCTTCCAGAACGCCATCGACGGCATGGCCATAAACGAGCCGCAGGTGCGCCTGGGCGCCCTGGCCCAGTTTGACAGCAAGTTCCTGCAGTCGGTGGAGTTCCACGCCGCCGTGAAGCAGTACACCGAGCCGCCCAGCACGCAGACGCTGGATTTCGTGGCCGATGGCAAGCAACGCAAGGTCAGCATCGGCGGCGCGTCCGGCTCGGCCGAGGTGAGCGTCGACACCAGCAAGATCGAGAGCCTGGGTACCAAGGAACAGCAGGCGAAGGCGATTGCAAGCTACTTGAAACAGTTCGACCAGGCGGCCGCGCGCGGCCGGGGCGATGCCGGGCTGATGACCATGTTCAAGGACGCGTTTTCCGACATGAGCCGCACCGCCACCCGCGAGGCGCCGCGCGATAACGGCCTGTCGCTGCCGGACAAGTGGACCCTGGCGCCGGAAGACCACGCGGTGCTGACCGGGCTGGCCGACTTCAGCGCCTCCGTCACCCAGTCGCCGAAGTGGCCCAACCCTCTGCGGCTCAGCGAAAAGGACAGTTTCGCCTACGAAGTGTCGCAAAACACCCGCACCGAAGGCGCGCGGCGCGACGACCGCGCCATTTCGCAGACCCAGCAGGCGCGGTTGACCGCCCAGTTCCATGAGCCGCCCAAGAAAGGTGGCGTCCTGAACCTGGACGTCACGCCGCAGTCGCAGAATTACACCTACCACCTGATCGACGACAGCGCCAGCAGCAAGGTCGAACTGGGCTACAAGGAAGGCAAGCTGTTCAAGGCCACGCTCCAGCAGAGCGCCAGCCAGTCCGAGCAGGTGCTGAAGTACGTGATGGGCAAGCAGACCTCCAACCAGACCATCCCTTCCGACTACAGTGTGGAGCGCGACCTGATGGCGTCGCTGGCGCCGTACCAGCCGGGCAAGTCGGACCGCAGCGACGAGCAGACCGGCGCGGCCAGGGTAGAACGGCGCGCGCAAAGCCTGTCAGCGCTGCGCGACACGGTCTTCCTGCTCGGCACACCGAGCGAGCTGGCCGCGCGCGCGGCAGAATACCGCCCGCTTGACTCAGGCCATTGACGCCCATTGAAAGCGGCAGCATGGTCCCTCCATGTCGGTCACAGTGCTGACGTTTGCCATCATCAACGCTCCGCAAAAGGCTGCGCCATAGCCGCCCCCTGCGCCGGCAAACGCCGGGTAGCCCCGCAGGCAGCCGGGCTGCCGGCGAAGAACCGCTCAGCAGCGGGATCGTGTAACATGCTTGTCCCATGAAGACAATCGCAGTCATCGGTGGCGGCATTACCGGCGTCACAACAGCCTATGCCCTGGCCAAGCGCGGCCTGGACGTCACTTTGTACGAGCGCCACCGCTATCCGGGCATGGAAACCTCGTTCGCCAACGGCGGCCAGCTGTCGGCCTCGAACGCCGAGGCCTGGAACCACTGGTCCACCGTAGTGAAGGGGCTGAAATGGATGTGGCGGCACGACGCGCCGCTGCTGGTGCGTCCCTCGCCCAGCTGGCACCAGCTGTCCTGGTTCGCCGAGTTCGTGCGCGCCATCCCGCGCTACCGCAGCAACACCATCGAAACCGCGCGCCTGGCCGTAGCGGCGCGCCAGCACTTGTACGCCTGGGCCGCCGCCGAGAACATCGATTTCGACCTGAAACGCAAGGGCATCCTGCACATCTACCACGACAAGGCCGGCTTCGACCACGCCGCGCAGGTCACGCGCCTGCTGGCGCAGGGCGGACTGGAGCGGCGCGCCGTCACGCCGGAGGAAATGCGCGCCATCGAGCCCACGCTGGCCGGCAGCTACTACGGCGGCTTCTACACCGAGAGCGACGCCAGCGGCGACATCCACAAATTCACGGTCGGCATGGCGGCCGCAAGCGAACGCCTGGGCGTGCGCTGCGTGTACGGACGCGACATCGGCCGGCTCTCGCTGGGCAGCCACGGCGTCACCGTGGAGGCGCAAGGGGCCCACCGCTACGACGGCATCGTGATCTGCGCCGGGAACGGCAGCCGCCGCCTGGGCGCCATGCTGGGCGACCATGTCAACGTCTACCCGGTGAAAGGCTATTCCATCACCGTCAACCTGACCACGCCGGAAAGCCAGCTCGGCGCTCCGCAGGTGAGCCTGCTCGACGACGCCACCAAGCTGGTGGCCAGCCGCCTGGGACAGGACCGCCTGCGCATTGCCGGCACGGCCGAATTCAACGGCATGAACCGCGACATCCGCGCCGACCGCATCCGCCCGCTGGTGGACTGGGTAGAGCGCTGTTTTCCCAGCGTCAGCACGCGCTCGGTGGTGCCGTGGGCCGGGCTGCGGCCCACCATGCCCGACATGATGCCCAGGGTAGGACGCGGGCGCGCACCGGGCGTGTTCTATAACACCGGCCACGGCCACCTGGGCTGGACGCTGGCCGCCGTCACCGCCGACGCGGTGGCCGACGCCGTGGCCAGCGCCGCGCAGCAGGCAACCGGACGCCGCCCAGCAAGCAGCGCATGATCAAGGCCATCCATATCATTTCCGGCAGCTGCGTGCTGGCCGTGCTGTACTTCGGCCGCGACGTGTTCCAGGCGCTGGCGCTAGCCGCCATCCTCAGCATCGCGCTGGCCCCGCTGACGCGGCGCTTTACCCGGATCGGCCTGGGCCGCGTGCCCGCCACCCTGGCCACCGTGATCCTCGCCGCCGTCTGCCTGGCCGGCCTGGCCGGAGCGCTGGTGTTCCAGTTGTCCGACCTGACCGCCGACGTGCCGCGCTACAAGCAGGCGCTGCAGGTGAAAGCCGAGCAGTTGCGGGTGCTGGCGGAACGGCCGTTCATTGCCCTGGAGGCGCGCCTGCAAAGCTCGGACGGCGCCGCAACGCCTGCCCCGGGTGTGTCCGCCAAGCAGGCGGGCCCAGCGGTGGCCGCGCCCGTGCTGGCCCGCCCCGGCATGCGCGACACCGTCACGCGCATGCTGTCCCAGGTATGGGGGCCGATAGGCCAGGCCGGCATCGTGCTGGTGCTGTTCATCTTCATCTCGCTGGAACACGAATCGCTGCAGGACCGCCTGATCCGGCTGGCGGGAAACGCCAGCCTCAGCCGGACAATGCAGACGCTGGTTGACGCCGGCCAGGGTATTTCGCGCTTCTTCTTCGCCCAGGTGGTGGTCAATATCTCGTTTGCGCTGGCCGTCACCGCCTGCCTGTGGGCGCTGCAGGTGCCGCACGCCGTGCTGTGGGGGGCGCTGAGCGGCATCCTGCGCTTCGTGCCCTACCTCGGCATGCTGATCGCCGGCGCCGCCATCGGCCTGTTCTCGGCCGCCGTCGATCCCGGCTGGGCGCTGGCCTTGTGGTGCATGGCCCTGTTCCTGGTGCTGGAGCTGCTGGTGGCCTACCTGGTCGAGCCGCGCGTGTACGGCCACAGCTCGGGCCTGTCGCCGCTGGCCGTGATCGTGGCGGCGCTGTTCTGGGGCGCCCTGTGGGGCCCGGTCGGCCTGATCCTGTCCACGCCGCTGACCCTGTGCCTGGTGGTGGCCGGGCGCCATGTGCCGGTGCTGGAGCCGCTCACCACGCTGCTGGGCGCCGCGCCCAGCGTCAGCGCCGCCCAGCGTTTCTACCAGCGCGCGCTGGCCGGCGACATCGCCGCCATCGTGCGCGACGGCCAAGCCATTTTGAAGCGCAGCAGCCTGGCGGCCTATTGCGACCGGGTGCTGATTCCGGCGCTGACGCTGGCCATCCCCGACATACAAACCGGCCGCATCGACGATGCCCAGCTGGACCGGCTGCGCAAGGCCATGGCCGAAGCCACCGAGGCGCTGACCGCGCCGGGCTCCGGCGGGCCGGGCCGGCGGCGCCCGGTGCCGCTGCTCGACACCAATGTCGGCGCCCACCTGCGCAAGCTGCGCCAGGCCCGTTCAGGCCAGTGGCAAGGCTCGCTGGACGTGCCGGCGCACTCGGTTTTCCTGTGCGCCGGGCTGGGCACGGACCGCGACGACTTTCTGACCGAATTGCTGGTGCGCGCGCTGAACGATGCCGGCGCGGATGCGCGCAGCATGGTGCTGAATGGGGACGGCGAGCACCCGGGCGAGGAAAAGGCCTACCTGGTCTCCGCCGTGATCCTGCCCTATCCCGAGGAGGCGGAACTGGGCGCCTGGCTGCAAGCGGTTGCCGACCTGCGCACCGGCTTGCCGGAGGCCAGCCTGGTCACCATCAAACTGCCGCTGGACGGCAAGCTCGCGCGCACGGCCGAGGCCTCCGTCGAGGCCGCAGTGGACTTGGTGCTGCAATCATTCGAACAGGCACGATCGTTTGCAGTGAGCGACCGGTAGATCCCCGCGCTGTAGTTGACATGCACCATATTCGGGCACAGACTTCCATCATGCATGCTGTCCGAACCACCCATGCTTCCCGCTTCAAGGCGCGTGCCCGGCAGTGGCAGGCGACGGGTATGCTGTTGGCCTGTTTCGCGCTGCCCGCTGCGGGCGCGGAACAACTGGTGATCGACTACGTGGTGTCCAACACCCCTCAGCGGACCGCGTGGCTACGCACCATCAACCAGTTCGCCGCCGCCAATCCGGATATCCAGATCACCCACAACGGCTATCCCCAGGAACAGTACAAGCGGGACTTCACCGCCGGCCTGCGCACGGGCCGGGCCGACCTGGCGTTCTGGTATGCGGGCGAACGCCTGCGCGACGCCGCCGACAACAAGCTGCTTACCCCGCTCGATGCGGACACGGTGGCGCTGTTAAAAAGGAAAAAATTCCACCCGGCGACCATCGAAGGCACCCGCATAGACGGCGAAGTCTACGGCTTCCCGCTGTACTACTACGTGTGGGGCCTGGTCTACCGCAAGTCCCTGTTCGAGCGCCTGCAACTGCAGCCACCCGCCACCTGGAGCGAATTCCTGCAGGTGTGCGAACGGCTGAAAGCTGCCGGCGTGGCGCCGCTGGCGGTCGGTGCGAAAAGCGGCTGGCCGGCGGCCGGCTGGTTCGACTACCTGAACCTGCGCATCAACGGCATCGACTTCCACCGCAAGCTGCTGCGCGGTGACGCGCGCTTCACCGACGCGCGGGTGCGGCAGGTGTTCGACGTATGGGGCGGCTTGCTGCGCAAGGGCTACTTCCTGGAAGCGACGATGGACCAGGAAATGGACCGCGTCCTGCCCTATCTGTACCGCAACCACGTCGGCATGATGCTGATGGGCAGCTTTATCGCGGCCAGGTTTCCAGAAGCGATCGCCGCCGACATGGGCTTCTTCGCTTTCCCGAACTACTCGCCAGCCATGCCGCCCTACGAAGAGGCGCCGCTCGATGTGCTGATCCAGCCCGCCGGCGGCATCAATCATGCAGCGCGCAAACGCTTTCTCACCTTCCTGGCCGAGAGCGGCTCGCTGCGCCACATCGCCGAAGCGGACCAGACCCTGGCGGCGCAGGCGGACCGGCCGCCGTCCTCCGTCCGGCTGGGCGAGGCCAGCAGCAGCATCCTCGGCAGTGCGGCAGGCCTGACCTATTTTTTCGACCGGGATGCCAAGGCCGAGCTGGTGGGACCGCTTTTCGATGGCCTGCGCCAATTCCTGAAAGCGCCCCATGACACGGATCAGGTCGTGCACCACATTGAAAGGGCGCGCCTGGGGGCGAAAGCCCCGGAGAGTCAACATTGACCGCATGGCAAGCGGTCGCCGCCCAGCGGCGTGCAAGGCCGCGTTCAGTATGGGGAGGCGCATGGCTACCGGGGTTTCCTCCTCGGCGTAGCGTTTCAGGGACCTGGCATCGGGACCGGCGCCGCCAGCGCAGCGCTGACTGGCAAATGCGAAGAAACATTCGATGCAGAATTAGCATTTCTGCGCCATCTTTCGTTACACTGTGCCCGGCCAACCAACAGCCTGAACATGCCCAGCTCCTTGTTTCGACTTCTCCTCCTGTTTTCCGTATTTGCACTGGCGGCGGCCCGCACCGCCGCCAGCCCGCTGCCCGGCTACGCCCACACGGCCTGGAACGGCCAGCGCGGTGCGCCGTCGGACGTGCTGCAGTTCACCCAGACCCCGGACGGCTGGCTGTGGCTGAGCTCCCCCAATGGCCTGTTCCGCTTCGACGGCGTGGACTTCCAGCGCATGGACAGCGTGCAGGGGCACCGCCTGCGCTCGGCCAGCGTACTGGGCCTGCTGACCACGCGCGACGGGCGGCTGTGGGTGGGCGACCGTTTCGGCGGCATCAGCGTGTTCGGCGCCAGGCGCATGAGCGTGTTTACGGAAACGGAAGGCCTGCCGCGCGGCGCGGTCATGACCATGACCGAAGGCCCGGATGGCAGCGTGTGGGCCGCCACCAGCACCGGTCTGGCCTACCTGGCGCCCGGCGCGGCACGTTTCCAGCGCGTCGGGCGCCAGGAAGGCCTGCCCGAAGCGCGCACCCGCCAAGTATTGTTCGGCCGCGGCGGCCGCCAGTGGGTGTCGGTCGAAGGCGGCATCTATTATCGCGACCCCGGCCAGGCCGGCTACCGGCGCGCCTGGCCCTACATCGACATGATGGCGATGGCCGAGGCGCCGGACGGCACGCTGTGGGGCTCGGACGGCGTCGACAAGCACTACCGCGTGCTGACCCGGCCGCCGCCGGGCAATCCGGCGCCGCTGGCCGAACTGGGCGGCAACGGCGCGCTGTTCGACCGCGACGGCAATATGTGGATACTCAAGGTGGACGCGCTGGAGCGCCGCCAGGCGCCCTACGTGGGCCAGGCCGCCGATGCCCGGCGGCTGACCAAGGCCACGGGCCTGAGCGGCCCCCTGCCCCAGACCGCGTTCGAGGACCGGGAAGGCAATTTGTGGATCGGCACCTCGGCCGGCCTGGACCGCCTGCGGCGCACGCGCATGCGCTCGCTACCGGTCGAGAAGGCATTCGACCGGCCCGGCGTGATCGGTGACGCGCGCGAGGGCGTCATTATCGGCGACTGGCGCCAGCCGGTGCGCCGCTACGGCCCCGGCGGCGCCATCGAAACGCTGGAACAGATGCGTTTGAGTTGCGCCTACCGTGCGCGCGACGGCAGCTTGTGGCTGGCCAACAACCAGGAACGCCGCGTGCGCAGCCCGTCGGGGGCAGTGACGCGGCTGCCTCACCCCGAGCATTTACGCGGGCTGGACATACAAGCCATGACGGTCGACGGCGCGGGGCGCATGTGGGCCTCGGTGTCGCGCCAGGGCGTGTTCCTGATCGAAGACGGCGACTGGCGCAAGGCCGGCGGCCTGCAGGGCATGCCCGACGGCACGGCCACGGCGCTCGCCACCGACCGCGCCGGCCGCGTCTGGGCGGGCTACCTGCGCAACCGCATCGCCCTTATCGACGGCGCGCGCGTGCAGGTGTTCGGCCAGGACGACGGCCTGGACCTGGGCAATGTCCAGTCGCTGCTGGCCGACGGCCCGCGCCTCTGGGCCGGCGGGCAAAACGGCCTGGCCTGGTACGACGGGCAGCGCTGGCACAGCGTGCGCCCTGCAGACGGGCAGGTGTTTCGCGGCATCTCCGGCATGGCGCGCACCGCCGCCGGCGAGCTGTGGCTGCATGGTTCGGACGGCGTCACGCGCATTGCCGCCGCCGACCTCGAGCACTTGGTGCGCGTGCCAGGGCAACCGTTGTCCTACGAGCGCTTCAACGCGCTCGACGGCCTGGTCGGCAGCGCAGAACAGCTGCGCCCCTTGCCGTCGCTGACCCAAAGCCAGGACGGACGGCTCTGGTTCGCCTCCGCCAGCGACGTCAGCAGCATCGACCCGGCCCGCATCGCGCGCAACCGGCTGGCCCCGCCCGTGGAGATCCTGTCACTGCGGTCGGGAGAAATCTCCCACCCGGTCCGCAACGGCTTGCAACTGCCGACCGGCAGCCGCGACCTGCAAATTGCCTACACGGCCCTGGGCCTGGCCGTGCCGGAGCGGGTCAATTTCCGCTACAAGCTCGAAGGCGTCGATGAGCGCTGGCAGAATGCCGGCACGCGCCGCGAGGCCTTCTACACCAACCTGCGTCCCGGCGCCTACCGTTTCCAGGTACTGGCCGCCAACGAGGACGGCGTGTGGAACGAAGCCGGCGCCACGCTGGAACTGCAGATTCCGCCCCGCTTCGTCGAAACCGGCTGGTTCACCATGCTGCTGGTGCTGCTGGGCGCGATGCTGCTGGCGGGCCTGTACTGGCTGCGCATGCGCCACCTGACCTTCCGCATGCGCGACTTGATGCAGGAGCGCCTGGCCGAGCGCCAGCGCATCGCGCGCGGCCTGCACGACACCCTGCTGCAAAGCGTTCAGGGCCTGATCATCTTTTTCGACAACCAGGCCAGCAAGCTGCCGCTCGATTCCGAAGAGCGCGGCAAGGTCGAACAGACCCTGGAACTGGCGGACGCGCTGATGTCCGAAGGCCGGGACTGCATATCCGACCTGCGCGCCGCCAGTGAGCCGGAAGACCTGGGCCAGCGCCTGATCCAGTACGGCAGCGTGATGCTGCACGACCGCTTCCAGGCCACCATCCACGGCGAGCCGCGCGTCCTGGTGCCGCGCGTATACGAGGAAGTCCACGCGATCGCCCGCGAGGCCCTGTTCAACGCGGCGCGCCACGCCCACGCCTGCCAGGTGCAGCTGATACTCGACTACCGGCCGGACGCGCTGATCGTGATGGTGCGCGACAACGGCTGCGGCATACCGCCCACGCAGTCGCCCACCTGCGGGCCGCCCGGCCACTACGGCCTGGTCGGCATGCGCGAGCGGGCCGCGGCCATAGGCGCGGCGTACACGCTGGTGTCCGCGCCAGGCAAGGGCACCTCGGCGCACCTGGAAGTGCCCGGCGAGCGGGCCTATCCCGGCCAGCGTTCGGCGGCCCTGTTCACGCGCCTGCTGCAACGGCGCCGCGCGGCCGGCCCGGGGTAGCTTTCGATACCTCAAAAGAGCGATAGCGCTTCCACTCGTCCTGACGATGCCGGCCCAGCCGGCGCTGGCTACACTGATGCCAGTCACCAGATGAGAGGAAACACCCATGAGCCAACACCCCCGACCTGACCTGCGCCGCCGCAACATGCTGATGAGCGCCGCCACGGCCGCCGCCAGCACCGCCGCCGTCTCGCTGAACGCCACCGCCGCGCCGGCCGGCAGACCCGCCAACACGCCCGCCCGCGCAGGCGGCCAGCTGACCACGCGCGACGGCGTCACCCTGTACTACAAGGACTGGGGCCCCAAAAACGGCCAGCCGGTGGTGTTCAGCCATGGCTGGCCACTGAGCTCGGACAGCTGGGAATCGCAGATGCTATTCCTGAGCAACCAGGGCTTTCGCTGCATCGCCCACGACCGGCGCGGCCACGGCCGCTCCAGCCAGCCGTGGGACGGCAACGACATGGATCACTACGCCGACGACCTGGGCCAGCTGCTGGACGCGCTGGACCTGAAGAATGCCGTGCTGGTAGGCTTTTCCACCGGCGGCGGCGAAGTGGCGCGCTACGTGGGCCGCCACGGCACGCGGCGCGTGGCCAAACTCGCGCTGGTGTCGGCCGTACCGCCGCTGATGCTGAAGACCGCCGACAACCCGGGCGGCCTGCCGATCGAAGTGTTCGACGGCATCCGCGCCGGCTCGCTGGCCAACCGCGCGCAACTGTACCGGGATATCGCCTCCGGTCCCTTCTTCGGCTTCAACCGCCCGGGCGCCAAGGTTTCACAGGGCCTGATCGACAGCTGGTGGATGCAGGGCATGATGGGCGGCCACAAGAACACCTTCGACTCGATCAAGGCCTTCTCGGAAACCGACTTCCGCGCCGACTTGCGCAAGTTCGACAAGCCGACGCTGGTGATCCACGGCGACGACGACCAGATCGTGCCGCTGGACGCATCCGGCCGCGCTTCGGCCGCCATCGTCAAGCACGCCAAGCTGCTGGTCTATCCGGGCGCGCCGCACGGCCTGACCGACACCCACAAGGACCGTGTCAACAGCGACCTGCTGGCCTTCATCAAGGGCTAGCCGGGAAGCGCGCAGCTACAGCGCGAGGATGCCGCGCCGGGCGGCGATGGCAACCGCGTGGGTGCGGTCGCGGGCATCGAGCTTGGACAGGATGGTGCGGATATGCGACTTCACGGTTTCCTCGGCGATCCCGAGGTGGACCGCGATGGCCTTGTTGCCGTTGCCGGCGGCGGCACTGCGCAGCACCTCCACTTCCCGCTCGCTCAGGCTCGGCTGCCCCAGGTGTTCGGCCAGCGCGCACGCCACATCCGGCGGTATCCAGCGCCGGCCGGCATGCACGGCGCGAACGGCATCGAGCAGTTCCTTGCGCAGGCTGGTTTTGAGCAGGAAACCGGAGGCGCCCAGCTCCATGGCCCGGCGCATCTGGTGATCGCCTTGCATGGCGGTCAGCATGATCACCCGGGCATGGCTGTGCAGGCGCCGGATCGCTTCCAGCGCCTGCACGCCATCCATCTCAGGCATCGCCACGTCCATGATGGTGAGGTCCGGCCGCAGCGTCTCGAACGCCTCCACGGCGCGCGCGCCGTTATCAAGCTCGCCGGCCACGCACATATCGGGCTGGCTGGAAATGATGTCGCCCAAGCCCGCCCTGATCATGGGGTGGTCGTCGACGATGAGGATGCGGATCGGCGTGGTGCTGGATGGTGCGGTACTGCTCAAGGACGATGCTCCATGTAGAAGGTAAAAAACTAACACGCATTGTAAACACTCCAACCCAAGCCAGGAGAATTCATGAACCGATTTACCCAATTCACTGCCGCCGCGGCATCGCTGCTGCTGGCCACCGCCGTCCAGGCGCAGGCGCCCGCGCCGAAGTTCGACGCCAAGGGCATTGCCCGCACAGAGACTGTGCGCAGCGCCTTCGACGCCGAACGCGAGGCGATCCAGGTGCGCGTCGACTTCAAACCGGGTGCCTCGTTCCCGCTGCATTCGCATCCCGGCGCTGAAATCGCCTATGTGCTGAGCGGCAGCATCGAGTACGTACTGGAGGGCAAAACCGTCCGCCTGCAGGCCGGCGAGTCGCTCTTCATTCCGGCCGGCGCCAGGCATTCGGCCACCAACGTCGGCGCCGAGGTGTGTTCCGAACTGGCCACCTACGTGGTCGACAAGAACCAGCCCATCGTCATTCTAGCCAAGTGACCATCCCGATATCAGCAGGCACCCGCGCAAACCCACCATAGAAAGCTATCGCCATGAAAATCATCAACAAGCTCGCCCTCACCCTGTCCGTCATCGGTAGCGCCGCAGGCGGCGCCAGCGCCGCGCCCGCAGCGGACATCAAGCCTACCGTCATTCTCGTGCACGGCGCCTTCGCCGACTCGGCCAGCTGGAACGGCGTGGCCGCCAAGCTGCGCAGCGACGGCTACCAGGTCATCGGCGCCGCCAATCCGCTGCGCAGCGTCAAGGGCGACGCAAGCTCGGTTGCCAACGTCGTCAAGAGCGTCAAGGGTCCGGTGGTGCTGGTCGGCCATTCCTACGGCGGCGCCGTGATTTCAGCAGCCGCCAACGGCCAGGCCAACGTCAAGAGCCTGGTGTACGTGGCGGCTTTCGCGCCGGACCAGGGCGAAACCGCGCTGGAGCTGTCCGGCCGCTATCCCGGCGGCACGCTGGGCAGCGCCCTGGCCGAGCCGGTCGCCCTGCCCGACGGCGGCAAGGACTTCTACATCCAGCAGGACAAATTCCACCAGCAGTTCGCCGCCGACGTGCCAAAAGCGCAGGCTGAACTGATGGCCGTGGGCCAGCGTCCGATCGCCGAAGCCGCCCTGACCGAAGCGGCAGGCGCTCCTGCTTGGAAAAACCTGCCGTCCTACTTCATCTACGGCACCGCCGACAAGAACATCCCTGCAGCAGCGCTGGGCTTCATGGCGGAACGCGCCAAGTCGCGCAAGACCGTCGCGGTTGCCGGTGCCTCCCATGTGGTGATGACCTCGCATCCAGACGCCGTGGCCAAGCTGATCGAAGAAGCCGCGCAGGCGAAGTAAGACCTTCAGTCCGACGTATCAGCACCCGAAATTGGTTGACCAGTTGCAGGCAAACGCCTACCATGGTCAGGCCAATTTTACTTGAGCCGGCCGCACAGCGGCCGGCCCGGAGCCGACGCCACGCTGCCCCCGCGGACTGATATCTCGACTGGAAATATGACGCTCACCTTGCACCCCGCCGCATTGCTGGCAGTTTCGCTATTGCTCTTCACGCTCCCCGGCCGGGCCCAGACCCCGGCCGGGCAGCACTACGACTTCACCAGCCAGCCGGCGCCGGGCGCGGTTGCCCTGCACGCCAAAACGCCCCCCTTGTACAGCACCGCCACCGGCTACGGCTTCGTCGGCCAAAGCGGTGCCTTGCCGGCCCGCGCCGTGCACACAGCGCCGATCCGGCACGAGCGCGAGGGCTATGTCATTACCGAGCCGGCCGTCGATCCCAACGCCGCAACCGACCACTACAACAATTTCGGCATGGTCTTCCGCGTCAAGGCCGCGCCGGGCGCCTACGCGATCCGGGTGCGCACAACAACCGGCGCGGCGGATGCCATCGTGTCGATCAGCGGCATGCAGACCAGCCGCCTGACCGCGCCGGTGTTCTGGGACGCAGCCGGCTTGATGCCCAACCATACCCGGATGACCGTGGCGGGGCGTGACTGGTCCTACCGCTACGTGAACGGGCGCGAGTTCATCGATATCGAGATTGAACCGAGGCGCGCCGGCGTGGCCGTGGGCTTGTCCGAAATCGTGCTGACGCCGATTCCGCCCCGGCAGCGCCCCGCCGCCACCCTGCCTGCGATCTTCATCCTGGGCGACTCGACCGTTAAGTCCTACACCTTCGACGAAGCGCCGATGAGCGGCTGGGGGCAGGTGTTGGACCAGCTGTTCGATCCCGGCAAAGTTCGCGTGATTAACTATTCGATGGGCGGCCGCTCCTTCCGCAGCGCCTACGCCGAAGGCCGCCTGAACGACCTGCTGCTGGCAGGCAGCATCGGCGACACCGTCATGGTCCAGTTCGGCCACAACGACGAAAGCACCGACGAGACGCGCCGCTTCGGCCGCGGTTCCAGCGAGGCGATGTATGAAGAGTTCATCCGCGCGGTCTACCTGCCTGCGATCCGCGCCCGGGGCATGCAGCCGGTGTTCGTCACGCCGATGTCGCGCGTGAACGGCAACCAGAAGCCCGGCGAACCTTACGCCGATTCCTTCAGCAAGCGCCGTTTCCCGGACCTGATGAGAAAGCTGGGCGCTGAACTGGGCGTGCCGGTGGTGGACCTCAATGCCCGCAGCGTGGCGTACTACAACGCCGCAGGACGCGAAGCCATCACCGCCATGGTCATGTCGATCGAGGCCGGCGAGACGCCGGGCAAAACCAACGACGGCAGCTACGCCAATGGCCATCCCGCCAACAAGATCGACGGCACGCACTTCAAGGAGGCTTTGTCGAAACAGTATGCGCGCATGGTGGCCATCGAGTTGGCGCGCCTTGCCGCGCAGGGCGATCCGGTGGCCGCAGGCATCACTTCCCAATTGAGTCCCAAAGTCCGCCATGCGCTGGCCGCAAACGACTGGTCCGCAGTGCATCCGGAAATCGCGAACGATATCGTCGCCGGCAGCGGCGCCTACTACCGCAACCAGGTTGAGAAGCTGATCCAGCTCGGCGCGTTCACCAAGGACACGCAGGGCAATTTCAGGCCGCAGGAGGCCATGCAGGCCAGGGAATTCGCTGCGGCGCTGGCCCTGCTGCTGCGCCTTCCCGCCGGTGCGGTAGCGGCGCCGCCGGAAGGCACGTTGACACGGGAAACGATGGGCGCGCTCCTGCTCGAAGCCTATCGCGCGAGGTTCGGCACGCAGTCCCTCGCCAGGCCGGCCTACATGACGGACTACAACGGCAAGACCATCGTTCCGGGCAGCCCCGGCTACGATCCGAACCTAGATAGCGGCGCACAGGGCGCGATGTACTACCCGCTCGTGCGCTGGGAGCAGTTGCAAGACACCGCCGACGTATCGGCGGCCAACGCGCAAACGCTCCGGGAAGCCTATGAACTGGGGCTGATGCGGTCCGAGAGCGGCATCGAGCGCGGCCGCATGCTCAATGGCCGCACGCTGGAGCCGGGAGCGCTCGTCACCCGCGCCAAGGCGGCCAAGGCCCTGTACTTCATGTGGGTTCTGGCGCAGCCGCCCAAGGCCGAGAATGACGCACGCTGAAGCGCGCCATGCTGCAAGGCTGGTATAGTTACTTCCCGTACCTACCATCCTCCAGCCAGATACATGACTTCGACCGTTCAATCTGATACCAGCCTGCCCCTCGACATGATTATTTTCGGAGGGATGGGCGACCTCGCAATGCGCAAGCTGCTGCCAGCGCTGTACATGGCCCACCTGCACGGCAACCTGCCGCCAGCGACCCGCATCATTTCCACCGGCCGCCAGGACTTCGGCCGCGAAGCCTACCTCGCCTTCGTCGAGGAGCATTCGCGCTCCTTTATCACTGGCGGCAACTTCACCGAAGAAGCGTGGGGCAGCTTCCTGCGCCTGCTCGAATTCGTCCGCCTGGACGTGCAGCAGGACGGCCTGGACGCGCTGGCAAGCGTTTCGCGCGCCGGCGCTGAGCGCGTGTTCTATCTGGCCACGGCCCCGTCGCTGTTCACCACCATTTGCGACAAGCTGGCCGCAGCGGGCCTGGTGGACCGCAACGCGCGCGTGGTGCTGGAAAAGCCGCTCGGCCGCGACCTGGCGTCCGCCGTTGAGATCAACGAGGCGGTGGGCAAGCATTTCGAAGAATCGCAGATCTACCGCATCGACCATTACCTGGGCAAGGAAACCGTACAGAACCTGATGGTCCTGCGCTTTGGCAACTCCATCCTGGAGCCGCTGTGGCGTGCGCCGAATATCTCCAGCGTCCAGATCACGGTAGCCGAGGAAGTGGGCGTGGGCAGCCGCGCGGGTTTCTACGACAGCACCGGCGCCATGCGGGACATGGTGCAGAACCACCTGCTGCAGCTGTTGTGCATCATCGCCATGGAGCCCCCCGCTTCGCTGGCCCCGGATGCCGTGCGCGACGAAAAGCTCAAGGTATTGCGCTCGCTGCGCCGTTTCAGCCTGGCCGGCATCGCGCGCGACACGGTGCGCGGCCAATATGTGCGCGGCGCCAACGGTAGCCAGGAAGTGCCAGGCTATTTGGAAGAGCCCAATGTCCCGGCCGGCAGCAGCACGGAAACCTTCGTGGCGCTGCGCACCTATGTCGACACCTGGCGCTGGTCCAAGGTACCGTTCTACCTGCGCACCGGCAAGCGCATGCAGAGCCGCTCGTCCAAGATCGTGGTGGAATTCGCCAACCCGCCATTCCCCCTGTTCCCCGAGAATCCGGGCGGGGTCGCCAACCGGCTGGTGATCGAACTGCAGCCGGACGAAGCGATCAAGCTGCAGGTCATGGCCAAGCAGCCAGGCAGCGGCATGCAGATGCAGCAGGTGGCGCTGAATCTGGACTTGCAGTCCGCCTTTTCGCAGCGGCGCGCCGAGGCGTACGAGCGGCTGCTGATCGACGTGGTGCGCGGACGCCTTACCCACTTCATGCGGCGTGACGAACTGGAAGCGGCGTGGGAATGGGTCGAGCCCATCATCAACGGCTGGGGCACCCTGGCCGAAAAGCCCTGCAAGTACGCTGCCGGCACCTGGGGCCCGTCCGAATCGTTCGCGCTGCTGGCGCGCGACGGGTTTGCCTGGGTCGAGTAGCGCATCGCAGCGCTGCCGCGGCCTAGCTGGGCCCCTTGCGCAGGTGGGGTCAGCCCCAGCGGCTGGCGGCCAGCCAGCCGGCGGCGGCGGCAATCGCAGTCAATAGCGCGCCCCAGCCGATATCGAGCAGCGACAGGCCAAGCGGCCATGCCTTGAGGATGGAGTAGTTGGTCAAGTCATAGGTGGCGTAGGCGATGAAGCCGAGCACCGCCCCGTGCAGGGCGGCCGTCTGCCAGCTCAGCGCCCGCAATCCAGGCGCGACCGCCAAAAACACGATGCCAGCCGCGTACACCAGGTAGAACGCCGCGGCGGCCATGAAGCGCGGCTGCGCCAGCATCAGATCCCCCAGCGCGGATTTGTAGGCCGGAGCCATGTAAAGTCCGATCCACAAGGCGTCGAGCGCCAGCATCGAGAGCAGCGTGCCGCCGTAGGCTAGCAGCCAGTGTTGCAAGCTGAATTCCTGAACTGGATCGGATGTGAGCATGAGTTATCCTCGGGTAGGCAACGAAGGTAGGCCCATGCTAGCAGGGCTGGCTGACGCGGTCGGTATGCCAAAGCACATTCAGGCCCCGCGCTGATGCCGCGACGGTAGCGGGAATCCCGCAACAAGGCGTTTTATTCAGGACGGTTTGTGATAGCATCTGCGTCGGTTCTTTATATATAGGGGACCGTCAGTTCCAATAAAAAAACAAGCACGACGGCGCTTGCTGGTGGTAAAGTCGTGTTATCGATATCAAATAAAATCAACCCCCGGGGTGCGTCCACGATTTTTGGAAGCCGTGCCGCCGCCGGTCCTCCAGAGACAAGGGAAACAGATGGGAAAAAATACTACGCTGCCGGCGCTCGCGCTAGTCACCGCGCTGGCATCGGCAACTGCGGCAGCGGCACCAACTCCTCCGGCCGGCCTCGACGCCAATGGACACATGGCTGCCACCGCCGGAACACCCTCCGCCACGCCATTCGGCTACAGCTTGATCGAGCACGGCGTACAGGTCCGGGTGGGTAACGTGACCAAGAACGTGATCTTTTATGGCCCCAGGACGGTGCGCGTGAACGCCACGCTGGGCGAGAATTTCTGGCGCCATGCAAGCCTGGTTGTGACGCGCAAGCCAGCCGCCGTCGCCTTCAAGACGCGCGACAGCGCCGGTAGCCTCACGCTGGAAAGCAAACAGCTTCACATCGTCATCGACAAGTCGACTGGCGCCCTGACCTTCAAGGACGCCACCGGCAAACTCTACACACAGGAAAACCAGGCCGCGCCGCAAACGCTGAAGAAGATCGCCGTGTCCGGTGCACCGACCTACGAGGCCAGCAACAGCTTCACGCTCAAGCCCGAGGAAGCCATCTATGGTTTCGGCTTCACAGGCGAAGGCGAGATCAATCGCCGCAACAAGGAACTGCTGCTGGTGCAGACCAACATCGGAATCATCATCCCGGTCATGGTGTCGTCCGAACGCTACGGCATCCTGTGGGACAGCTACTCCAAGATGCGCTTCAAGGACTCGTCCGAAGGCGCCTCCCTGTGGGCGGAAAGCGCGCCGGGCGGCGTGGACTACTACTTCATGGCGGGCGACACGCTGGACCAGGTGGTGGCCGGCTACCGTGACCTGACCGGCGCCGCGCCGATGTATCCAAAACAGGCCTTCGGCCTGTTCATGAGCAAGGAGCGCTACGAAACGCAGGCCCGCCTGCTGGAAGTGGCGCAAACCTTCCGCAAGGAACAGTTCCCGCTCGACTATATCGTGCAGGACTGGCAGTACTGGGGCGGCGACAAGGACGGCAGCTGGAGCGGCATGACCTGGAACCCTGAGCGCTTCCCCGATCCCAAGCGTCTGACCACGTCGCTGCATGACATGAACCTCAAGCTGATGGTGTCCATCTGGCCGTCGATCGGCAATGACACTGCGCTGGGCAAAGAACTCGACCAGCACGGCCTGCGCTTTGAACCGCTGCACTGGATTTCGAAAAAGGCCCGCATCTACGATGCCTTTAGCCCAGAGGGCAGGAAGATCTACTTCAAGCACATCAAGCAGGGCCTGCTCGACGCCGGCGTGGACGCGCTGTGGATGGACGGCACCGAGGTGGAAGTGGGTACGGCGGTCCATGACGCCGGTGAGACCGAACGCGACATCAAGGGACTCGGCAACAATGCCATGGGCGACTTCACCCGCTACCTGAATCCCTACTCCCTGATGACCACCATGGGCACTTACGAGGGACAACGGGCCAGCGGCAAGCAGCGCGTCCTTACCTTGACCCGCTCGGCCTGGGCCGGCGCGCAAAAGACGGCGGCCACTTCCTGGTCCGGCGATACGCGGGCCAGCTGGAAGACCTTGCAGGAACAGATCAACGGCGGCGTCAACGTCACCATCACCGGCAATCCATACTGGACCCAGGACAGCGGCGGCTTCTTCGTCTCGGACTTCCCGGGCGGCGAAAAGAACGCCTCGTACCGCGAACTGTATGCCCGCTGGCTGCAGTACGGCGCCTTCAATCCGCTAATGCGCATCCACGGCACCAACATCGAGCGCGAGCCCTACATCTTCAAGCAATCGGACCCCGAGATGTACAAGGCGCTGCGCGACGCGGTGCACCTGCGCTACCGGCTGCTGCCCTATATTTACAGCCTGAGCTGGAAAGTCACCAACGACGGCTACACGATGATGCGCGCCTTGCCGATGGATTTCCCGGACGACCGCAAGGTCCACAACATCAACGACGCTTTCCAGTTCGGGCCTTCGTTCCTGGTCCACCCTGTCACCCGTCAGATGTACAGGATTCCGCCGCCGCCCGCCACCACCATCCCGGCTACCGCACTGCGCACCCCGGACGGCAAACCGGGCCTGGCCGGGCAGTACTTCGAAGGCACGCGCTTCGAGTCGCCAAAGGGCCGCACCGTCGACGCCACCATCGACTTCCAGTGGCCGGGACCGCCCTTGGCGGACATTCCCGGCGATTTGAAAAGCCTGGAGAACTTCTCCGCGCGCTGGACCGGCAATATCGTGGCGCCCGAAGACGGCGAATACGACCTGGGCGTGGAAGGCGACGACGGCTTCCGCCTGTTCATCGACGGCAAGCTGGCGGTGGACGACTGGAACACCGGCGGCAGGCGCTACGTGGGCACGAAAGTCACGCTGAAGCAGGGCCAGAGCCTGCCCGTGACGCTGGAGTACTTCCAGGGCCTGTCGGACCGCAACTTGCGCCTGGCCTGGCGTACCCCGTCGCAGATTGCCGGCGCGGCCAACACCGCCGGCGTGCCGGACACCAGCATGCAGACCTACCTGCCCGCCGGCGGCGACTGGTACGACTTCTGGACGCACCAGCGCTTCGGCGGCGGCCAGACCGTGACCAGGGAAGTGCCGCTCGACGTGTTCCCGCTCTACGTGCGTGCCGGCGCCATCGTGCCGATGGGGCCCGTGGTCCAGTACGCAACCGAGCGCGCCGATGCGCCGCACGAGATCCGCATTTACCCCGGCGCCAGCGGCAAGTTCACCGTCTACGAAGACGACAACGAAACCTACGCCTACGAGAAGGGGCAGTACGCAACGTATGAGCTGGTGTGGAACGACGCAGCCAGGTCGCTGACGGTTGGCGCCCGCAAGGGAACCTACCCGGGCCTGGTCAAGTCGCGCAAGCTGAACCTGGTCCTGGTCGGCCCCGGCAACGCCACGGCAATCGAACCGGCGGCCGCCACCAGGTCGGTCACCTATTCGGGCCAGCCGCTGACGGTGAAGTTCTAGCCGCCTGGCGGTTCAAGCCGCGTGCAGCAGCGGACGCGCGGCATGGCCCGCAGCGGCCATTGTGCTTCCGCAGTGTATTCACGCAGTGTATTCAATCTATAATGTACAACCCATTCACAAGCCCGGGCGCGCCCCGGGCTTGGAGGTAAAATAGTGTTTCGTTTCCTATCCGCCGCCCTGGCGCCCACACCGAATAAATGGCCAAGCTTCCTATCACGACACGGCGCAGCATCAACCTGCTTCTGGATCACGCCGCCGAGCAGCTGAACATTGGCGACCCCTTGCCCACGGAAATGCGGATGACGGAAATCGTGGCCAGCAGCCGCACGGCCGTACGCAGCGCGCTGGCATACCTGGCCGAGCACGGACTGATCGCGGGCATGAAGCAGCGCTATCTGCTGCGCAAGCCCAGGCCTGACGATTACTTCGACGTATCCGAACTGCACAGCGCCACCGAGAAACTGCAGCAGGTACTGATGGAACGCATCTACGAGCGCGACCTGCCGCCGGGCGCGGAGTTCACCGAGGTGGAGCTGTCGCGCGCGGCAGGCGTGAGCACCATCGCCGTGCGCGAATTCCTGATCGGCTTCTCGCGCAACGGGCTGATCGAAAAGAACCCGCGCGGCGGCTGGCGGCTGTGCGCCTTCGACACGAAGTACGCGCAGGAACTGGGCGAGGTGCGCGAAATGTTCGAATTGAAGGCGATCGAACGTATTGCCGGCCTGGCGCCGGACGACCCGGTGTTTGCCCGCCTGCGCGAGCTGCTGGCGCGCCACGAAGCGCTGGGCAAGCTGCCGGCCGAGAACCACGCGGAATTTCCCGACCTTGACAGGGAGTTCCATACTTTCCTCATCGGGCTGCTGGACAATCGCTTCGCCGAGGGCCTGAACGACGCCGTCTCGATGGTGTACCACTACCATTACCAGTGGGACAAGCGCGACGAGATTCCGCGCAACCAGTACGCGCTGCAGGAGCATTTGGCCATCCTGCGCCCGCTCACCAAGGGCGACGTACCGGCCGCCATGGCTGCCATGCGCAGCCACCTGAACTCATCGCGCGCCACCATGCTGAGCGCGCTGCGCAAGCGGGAACACCAGGCACACCAGGCTTAATTGGGGATCAGGCGTTCAGCGTAATGAAGCCGCCGTCGATCGGATAGTCGCTGCCGGTGATGAATGCGGCCTCGTCGCTGCACAGGTACAGCGCCAGCGCCGCCACTTCCTCGGGCCGCGCCATCCTGCCGATCGGCTGGGTCTTCGACAAGCGCTCGAACATCTCCGCCTCCTGGCCCGGATAGTTGCGGGCCAGGAAACCGTCGACGAAGGGCGTGTGCACGCGTCCGGGCGAGATCGAATTGCAGCGTATCCCTTCCTGAACGTAGTCCTTGGCCACCGACAGCGTCATGGCCATCACGGCGCCCTTGGCGGCTGAGTACGCAAATCGTTCGGGTACCGCCACCCATGCAGCCACCGACGCCATGTTGATGATCACGCCGCCGCCGTTTTCCTTCAGGCGCGGAATGGCCGCGTGCAGGCAGTTGTAGGCGCCCTTCACGTTGACGCCGATCACCCGGTCGAAGTCCTCCTCGCCGGTATTGTCCGCCTTGCCGACGTGCGCCACGCCGGCGTTGTTGATCAGGATACCGACCGGTCCTATCGCCGCAAAGCTGGCGTGAACATCGGCCTGCCGGGTCACGTCGCAAGCGTGCGCGCTGGCCTGGCCGCCCTGCTCCCGAATCTCGCGCACCACCTGGGCGCACGCGGCCTCGCCGATATCGAGTAGATGCACGGTTGCGCCCCGGCGCGCGAACAGCATGGCAGTCGCCTTGCCTATGCCGCTGCCCCCGCCGGTGATGACTGCCGTTTTTCCTGTCAATTCAAACATGTGCGATGCTCCCGGTTGAAGTGGCGGCTGCCGCAGGATGCACTTCCTGCAGCACGGTGCGCGCGAACCATGCAATCACGAGGAAGCACAGCAGCGGCGCCGCATAGCCGTATTGAAGATTGTGGGTGGCGTCGCTGATGACGCCGAACAGCAGCGGCAGCACGGCCCCGCCCACGATGGACATGATGATCAGGCTGCTGCCCATCTCGGTGTCGGGCCCCGCGTTGCTGATACCGAGCGAGAAGATGGTGGGGAACATGATGGACATGAAGAAGGCAATGCCGATCACCGCCGCCAGGCTGGCAAGGCCGCCAGCGAACATCGCCACCGCGCACAGCGCCACGCTGGCCAGCGCGTAGGCCAGCAGCAGGCGCGCCGGCGCCACGTACTTCATCAGGCAGGTGCCGGCAAAGCGCCCCACCACGAACGCGGTGCCGCAGCCCCAGCCCAGGTAATCCGCCGCCACAACCTGGCTGACGCCGGCCGCCTTGGACGCGTACAAGATGAAGAAGCTGAACACGCAGACTTGCGCCCCCACGTAGAAGAACTGGGCGATGACGGCGCGCCGGATCTGCGGCCGCTGCAGCGCGCGCAGGATGGCGCCCTTCGGCGGCAAGCCAGGCTGGGCGTGGCCGGCGCCGGCGGCCACGCCGACGGCGGGCAGTTTGAGGAAGAAGAACACCACCGCGATGGCAATGATCACCAGCGCAATCGCCAGGTACGGCCCCTTGACACTGGCCGCTTCCGCCGCCAGCACCGCCTGGCGCATACTTTCCGGCATCGCCTGCAGTTGTTCGTCGCTGGCGCCGTCCACCAGGATCAGGCGGGCGCCGGCGATGGGCGCCAGCGTGGCGGCCAGGCCGTTGAACGACTGCGCCAGGTTGAGGCGCTGGGTCGCCCGCTCGGGGCGGCCCAGCAAAGTGACGTAGGGATTGGCGGCCGTCTCCAGCACCGTCAGCCCGCACGCGATGATGAACAGCGCCCCCAGGAAGTACACGTAGCGGTGCGTATCGGCTGCGGGGATGAACAGCAGCGCACCGGCGGCGAACAGGGCCAGGCCGCACAGCATGGTGTTCTTGTAGCCGGCCTTGCGTATCATCAGGCCGGCGGGCAGCGCCATCAGGAAATAGGCGATGAACACGGCCGAATCCACCAGCGCCGCCTGCAGCACGGTGAGGCTGAACGATTTCCTCAGATGGGGAATCAGTATCGGGTCGAGATTATGGACAAAGCCCCACATGAAAAACAGCGAGGTGATCATCACGAAGGCAACCTGGTAGGTTTGCCGCTGGGTCGGTTCGGTCATGCCTGGGTGTCTCCCCTGTTCCAATGCTACGCGGCGCCTTGTGTTTTTTTGCGCGCCGTGCCTGTCAACCGTCGATCAACTCCGGATTCCAGGCATGGACGGTCTGGTTTTGCTGGCCGAGGCCATCGATGCCCAGCGTAATCCGGTCGCCCGGGCGCAGGTAGACCGGCTCAGGCTTCTGTCCCAGGCCAACGCCGGGCGGCGTGCCGGTGCTGATCACATCGCCGGGGTTGAGCGTCATGAAGCGGCTGATGTAGCTGACCAGGTGGGCCACCGTAAACACCATGGTGCGGGTATTGCCGGTTTGGTAGCGCTTGCCGTTCACGTCCAGCCACATGCCCAGGTTCTGCGGATCGGGCACCTCGTCGGCGGTGACCAGCCACGGCCCGACCGGCCCGAACGTATCGCAGCCCTTGCCCTTGTCCCACTGCCCGCCGCGCTCAAGCTGGTACTCGCGCTCGGACAAGTCGTTGACCACGCAGTAGCCGGCCACATGATCGAGCGCGTCGTCGATCTCCACGTAGCGCGCGCGGGTGCCGATCACCACCCCCAGTTCCACTTCCCAGTCGCTCTTGAGCGAACCGCGCGGCAGCACTACCGGGTCGTTGCAGCCGACGATGGCGCTGGTGGCCTTGGTAAACAGCACCGGCTCGGAGGGCACCTCCATGCCGGATTCGGCCGCATGGTCGGAATAGTTCAGGCCCACGCAGATCAACTTGCCGATGTCGGCCACCACGGGCGCGAAGCGGACCGGCTGCGCCACTTGCGGCAAGCGGGCGGGATCGACCGAAGCCAGGCGGTCCAGGCTGGCCCTGCCGAGGTGCGCCGAGGTCAGGTCCGGCAGCACGCCGGACAGATCGCGCAGCATGCCGCCGGCGTCGATCAGGCCGGGTTTCTCGTTGCCCTTGGGGCCGAAGCGTAGCAATTTCATTTGAGTCCTTTATACGTCTTGTCGAAACAGGCTAAAGCGAAGAAAAGCGGATATCACGCGCCCAGCGGCATGGGCGCGCGGCGGTCGATCAGGCCGCGCGTGGCCAGCGCGTCCCACAGCGCCGCGGGCAGCGGGCGCGCGAACCACGCCGCGTTCTGGCGCAGCTGCACCGCGCTTTGCGCGCCGGGAATGCAGGACACCACCGCCGGGTGGGCCATGGGGAACTGCAAGGCGGCAGCCTGCAGCGGCACGCCGGCTTGCGTGCAAATCGCCGCGATCTCATCCACCCGGTCGATGATGTGGGCCGGCGCGTCTTCATAGTTGAACTTCCTGGTTCCGGCCAGGATGCCGGAATTGAACGGGCCGCCGATCACAATGCCGACACCGCGCTGCGCGCAGCGGTCCAGCAGCGGCGCCAGCGCTACCTGTTCCAGCAAGGTGTAGCGCCCGGCCAGCAGCGCGCAGTCCAGGTCGCACATGTCCATCGCCGCGGCCACCGCCTCCCATTCGTTGACGCCCAGGCCGATGGCGCCCACGCAGCCCTCCGCGCGCAACTGCTCGAGCGCGCGGAAGCCGCCGCCGCGCGTCAGCTGCTCCCAGTAGCGCGCGTTCAGCTCGCCGTGCGTGGCGCGGCCGATGTCGTGAACATAAAGAATATCGACGCGGTCCATGCCCAGGCGCTGCAGGCTGTCCTCGTGCGAACGCATGACGCCGTCATAGCTGTAGTCGAAATGCGGGCGGAACGGCAACGGATCGGCCCAGCCGGATTCACCGGGCCGCACGCCGGCGTCGGGCAGCATCAGGCGCCCGACTTTGGTGCTGATCACGTAGCTGCCGCGTGGCCGCGCGCGCAGCGCAGCGCCAACGCGGCGCTCGGACAGCGTGTAGCCGTAGTATGGCGCGGTGTCGAAATAGCGGATGCCGAGCTCCCACGCGGCATCGACGATGGAGCGCGCTTCCCCCTCGCCGACGGCCTGGTACAGCCCGCCGAGCTGGGCGCAGCCCAGTCCCAGGCTGCTTAGCGTGATGGCGCGGCGCGGCAGCTTGCGCAGGTCGCTCGCCTCCATGTCAGGCCGCTTTCAACGGAAAGCACCCGGGACCGGACGCCTCGAACTGCTTGTACGTGAGGATGAATTCCTGGTGACCCAGCGCCTCCGAACAGCTTTGTTCGCCGTTGGCCACCCGCGCCACCAGTTCCACGATCTCGGCGCCGACCTGCTCCAGCGTCGCCTCGCCGGCCAGGATGCGGCCTGCGTTGACGTCCATGTCCTCGGACAGGTGCTGGAAGGTGGCCGGGTTGGCGCACACCTTGATCACCGGCGAGATAGCCGAGCCGACCACCGAGCCGCGCCCGGTGGTGAACAGCGTGACGTGGGCGCCGCAGGCGATCAGTTCCACGATTTCAGCATTGTCGGCAATGTTCGGGAAACCGAACCGTACCTCGCCGTCCGGCACCACGTCCAGCAGGTACAGGCCTCCGCCCCCGGGCTGGTCGCCCGGTCTCAGGACGCCGCTGATGGGCGAGGCGCCGCTCTTGGCGTAGGCCCCCAGCGACTTTTCCTCCTGCGTCGTCAGGCCGCCGTCCGCATTGCCGGGGGCGAAGCTGCCGTGGCCCAGCACGGTGTAATAGTGCGCAGCCTTGTTCACGCAGGAGACGATGGCGTCGCCCAGCTCCGGCGTGGCGGCGCGCCGCTTCATGTGGAATTCGCAGCCCACCAGCTCCCCGGTCTCTTCGAAGATGCAGGCCGCGCCGGCGGCAACCAGCCGGTCGAAGGCGACGCCGACGGCGGGATTGGCCGTGATGCCGCTGGTGCTGTCCGATCCGCCGCAGATGGTGGCCACCACCAGCTCATCGACACCCATCGGGACACGCTGCTGCAGTGCCAGCGACTCGCGCGCCCAGCGCACCCACTCGATGCCGTCGGCCACGCTGGTGCGGGTACCGCCGTTCTGCTGGATGGTAATGGTGTGCACCGGCCTGCCGCTAGCCGCCGCCGCCTCTTCCAGGCCGCGCCGGTTGAAACTCTCGCAGCCCAGCGACACGATCAGCGCGGCGCCCACGTTGGGATGCGTGACCAGGCGCTTCATCATGCGGTCGGCATAGTCGTTCGGGTAGCATCCGGGGAAGCCGATCAGGTGTACCTCCTGGCCGGGAAAAGCGTTGACGATCAGCCGCGCCACGTGGTGCGCGCATTCGACGGTATAGGCCACGGCGACAACGTTGCGGATGCCCTTGCGGCCATCGGCGCGCGGGAAGCCCGACAGTGCGGGCATGCAGGCCGTAGGCATCAATGGATGCTCCCGATAAAGGAATGGGCGTCCGACGCCAGGGTGTAAGTGGGAATGTAGTCGCTGGCCAGGTTATGCGTGTGCAGCATGGCGCCCGGCGCCACGTCGGCCGTAACGGTGCCAATGATGGCGCCGTAACGCAGTACCTTGTCGCCGGTCTTGAGCGCGCGGCGCGCAACCTTGTAACCAAGCGGGATGGATTCCGGCAGCACGACGGACGCGCCGTCGATCTGCAGCGCCTCGCCCGCCTCCAGCGGCGTGCGGGCGATCAGGCAATTGTCGTCGGGCGACATTAATAGCAGGCGTGGCGCGGCTGGCGCCGGGTTGCTCGTCATACGTGCTTCCTTCCGGGTTGGTGCGGTCTTCGATCAGGAGTGCCCCGTCTGTTTTTAATATATCCCAAACCTTCGCGCTGGTGGGTATCCCGATTCAAAATAATCAAAAACATAATTGGAACAGCAGATTTTATGGTGAAATGTTTTCCATATATGCGGTACACTGGCGACATCCCATACCTCATGCTCACCTCCTACCGAGAAGTCCCATGATGAAAACCGTTGTATGCCGGGCCCCAGGCGAACTGGAACTGGTGGAGCGCCCGCTACCGCACGCGGGCGCAGGCGAGGTGTTGCTGCGCGTGCGCCGCGTTGGCCTGTGCGGCACCGACATGCATATCTTCCGGGGCACCCAGCCTTTCTTGCAGTACCCGCGCGTGATGGGCCATGAGCTGTCCGGCGAAGTGGTGAGCGCGCCGGATGACAGCGGCCTGGCGCCGGGCGACACGGTCTTCGTGATGCCCTACCTGTCCTGCGGCACGTGCGTAGCCTGCCGCCAGGGCAAGACCAATTGCTGCACCAATATCCAGGTGCTGGGCGTGCACCGCGACGGCGGCATGGCCGAGTATCTGGCGCTGCCTGAACGTTATGTCTTCAAGACCGGCGGCATCTCCCTCGATGACGCAGCCATGCTGGAATTCCTTGCCATCGGCGCCCACGCGGTCCGCCGCGGCGGCGTGCGGCCCGGCCAGAAAGCGCTGGTGGTGGGCGCTGGCCCCATCGGCATCGCGGCCTCCCTATTCGCCCGGCTCAAGGGCGGCCAGGTGACGGTGCTTGATGCGCGCGAGGACCGGCTCGCGTTCTGCCGCAGCGCGCTCGGCATCGGACAAACGGTGCAGGTGGCTGCGGACGACAAGGCACGCCTGTCGGAGCTGACCGGCGGCGAGTTCTTCGACGTGGTATTCGACGCCACCGGCAACGTTAAGGCCATGGAGCGCGGCCTGGAGTTCGTGGCGCACGGCGGCACCTATGTGCTGGTGTCCATCGTTCCGGACCGCATTTCCTTTGCCGACCCCGAATTCCACAAGCGCGAAACCAGCATGCTGGGCAGCCGCAACGCCACCGCCGAGGACTTCAGCGAAGTGCTGGCGGCGATGCAAGCGGGCTTGGTGCCCACCGGGCTGATGAACACCCACCGCACCACCCTGTCCGGATTCGTGGACGCGCTGCCGCAGTGGATGGACCCTGCCGCCGGCGTCATCAAAGCCATCGTGGAGGTCTGATGGCTTCCCCCATTCTGCAATTCGGCACCAGCCGCTTCCTGCAGGCGCACGTGGACCTGTTCGTCCACCAGGCATTGGAACAGGACCAGGCACTGGGCCGCATTACCGTGGTGCAGACCACCGCCAGCTCCCAAAGCGCGCAGCGGGTGGCCGCTTTCAACGCGCCGGACGGCTATCCGGTGCGCATCCGCGGCATCAAGGACGGCGCGGCAGTCGAGCAGGAGCACCGCGTTACCGCGATCGAAGCCGGCCTGCACGCGGACCTGGACTGGCCGGCCATCCGCGAACTGGCCGCCACCTCCGTTAGGGTGATCGTGTCGAACACGGGCGACCGGGGCTATGAACTTTGCCCCGGAGACGGGCCGGCACTGCTGGACGCGGCAACCGCGCCGCGCAGCTTCCCCGCCAAGCTGCTGGTGCTGCTATACCAGCGCTTCCTGCGCGGCGCGGCACCCGTCACGCTCTACCCTTGCGAGCTGGTGGCCAACAACGGCAGCGTGCTGCGCGCCGTGGTGCGCAAGCTGGCGCTCGCATGGCATCTGGACAGCGGCTTCATCGTCTACTTGAGCACGGGTTGCGTATGGATCAATTCGCTGGTGGACCGCATCGTGTCCGAAGCGATAGCGCCGGCCGGCGCGGTCGCCGAGCCATACGCCATCTGGGTGATCGAAGCCCAGAAGAAGATGGTGCTGCCGTGCACTCATCCGCAGATTATCGTGACGGACAAGCTGGAACCGTACGAGCGGCGCAAGCTGTTCCTGCTGAACCTGAGCCACACTTTCCTGGCCGAGCAATGGCTGCAATACCAGCGCCACAAGGACGAGACAGTGCTGCAGGCCATGTCCGCGCCGAAGCTGCGCGCCGAGCTCGAAGCGCTGTGGGAAGAGGAGGTGCTGCCCGTGTTCGACGCGCTGGACGAGGCCGAGCCAGCCCGGAGCTACCTGGCGCAGGTGCGCGACCGCCTCTGCAATCCCTTCCTGGCGCACCGGCTGGCGGACATCGCCCAGAACCACGAAGAGAAAAAGCGCCGCCGCCTGCTGCCCGTGGTGGCGCTGGCCAATGCACTGCAGTTGCCGCTGCCGCAACCGCGCCTGCGCGCGGCGCTGCGGCTGGCGGCGGCGCGCACCGCTGCCCAGACGGCATGAGCGGCGCATCCTCTCCGCTGGGGCCATGCATGCGAGCCGCGACCCTGACGGCGCACCGTTGCGCCATCATTCCATTGAAGGCCACGCCATGAAGCGGATCGACGCCCACCAGCACTTCTGGCAGCTGGCCGCGCGCGCCGGCGCATGGCCGCCGCCGGAACTCGCCCCCATCTACCGCGATTTCGCGCCGGACGAGCTGGCCAGCCTGCTGAAGCAGCATGGCGTCGCCGCCACCGTGCTGGTGCAATCCATGCCGGACGAAGCGGACACCCGATTCATGCTGGACCTGGCGGACCGCCACGAGTTCATCGCCGCCGTAGTCGGCTGGGTCGACTTGAAGTCCAGCGCCGCGCCTGCGCGCATCGCCGCCCTGGCCGCCCACCCCAAACTGCGCGGCCTGAGGCCCATGCTGCAGGATCTGGACGACGACGGCTGGATCGACGACGCCGCATTGGCGCCGGCGGTGGACGCCATGCTGCGCCACGGCCTGCGCTTGGACGCGCTGGTGCTGCCGCGCCATTTGGCGCCGCTGCTGGCCTTTGCGCGCCGCCACCCTGCCCTGCCCATCGTCATCGACCACATCGCCAAACCAGCCATGGGTGGCGCTCCGGACGCACAGTGGATGCGAGACATGGAGCGCCTCGCAGCCGAACCGCAGTTGGCATGCAAGCTGTCCGGCATGGTCACCGAGGCCGGCCCCGGCTGGACGGTGGAGCGGCTGATGCCGTATGCGCACCATGTGCTGCAGGTCTTCGGGCCGGAGCGCGTGATGTGGGGCAGCGACTGGCCGGTGGTCAGGCTGGCAGGCGACTACACGGCCTGGCTGGAGGCCAGCGAAGTGCTGCTGGCGCACCTGCCTCCTGCGCAGCGGGAGGCGGTGTTTGGCCTGAACGCGATGCGCTTTTACGGCATGGAACAAGGAGCGGCATGAAGGACTTCCATATACAAGCGGCCCTTGCGCCCGAGGCGGCGCGCCCGGCCGAGACCCGCATGTACCGGGCGGTGGCAGGCCGCATTCAAGAACTGATTCGCGAACAGCAGCTGGAACCCGGCGCGCGCCTGCCGTCAGAGAGGGAACTCGCCACGTCGCTGCGGGTCAGCCGCGCATCCCTGCGCGAAGGGCTGATCGCGCTGGAACTGGGCGGCGTGGTCGAGGTGCGCGGAGGCTCCGGCGTGTACGTCAGCCGGCAGCCGGCATCGCCGGACGAGGTGCCGGAAGCCGGGCCCGGCCCGTTCGAGGTGCTGTCCGCCCGCAGCGCGATCGAGACCGAGGTGGCGGCGCTCGCCGCAAAGAACGCGTCCCCCGCAGCTGTGCAGGCCATTCTTGCGGCGCTGCTGGAAATGGAGCGCAGCCACGAAGACCGCGCCAGCAACGAACTGGCGGACCGCAGTTTTCATTCCGCCATCGCGCAAGCGACCGGCAACGCGGCGCTGGCCGGCGTGATCGACTACCTTTGGCAGCAGCGCAACAGCCTGTGGCACCGCCTGAAAGAGCATTACCGGACCGAGGCGCTGCGCATGTCGACCTTGCAGGATCACCGTGCGATATACGACGCCATCGCCGCGCGCGACGGCGCGGGCGCCCGCAGCGCCATGCGGCAGCACCTGGAACGGGTGACCCGCACCTTTGCCGGCGGCAGCGCCTGACCGCCAATGCCGGCGCCGGCGCCGCTGCGGAAATACCACGCGAATTCCCCACACGATAGTTGTAAATTGCAGTATTCTTTTCGACAATTTACCACTCACGCGTCGCTCGCCCTTTGAAAGGAACTGCCTTGTTCCACTCACCTTCAACACGCGCGCCCTCCACGGCGCGCTGCATCCACACTTTGCTTGCCGGCCTGTGCGCCCTTTTGCTTTCCGGCTGCGCCAACCTCGGCGCGGTCCAGGAGTTCGCGAAGACGTCGGCCGACAGCGCCGCGTACACCCAGCTGACGGACGAATACGTCAACAGCCCGGAAACCAGCAAGCTCTACACACTGGAAAACGACGCCGGTGAGCGAGCCAGGCTGGACACCCTGGCGGCTGAACGCAAGCCGCAGGCGGCCAGGCTGATGCTCATGCACCAGGCCCTCGCAGGCTACATGGCCGCCGTCGGCGATCTCGCGGCGGACGATCTTACCGAGGCCGACACACAACTGGATGGCATGTTCGACGCCGCGGTGAAGGCGAATTACGTCGATGAAACGACGGGGGCACCGCTGCGCAGCATCGGCAAAATCCTGGCCGAGGCGGCGATGAACGGCTACCGGCAACGCGAACTGAACAAGGTGATCGCGGCCGCGAACGCGCCACTGCAGCAGCTCATTGCGCACCAGCTGGCGCTCATGGAAGGCTATGGCCAGTCGCTCGCCAACGAGCGCGCCATGCAGATCCGGCACCAGCGCGTGCTGCACGCCATGGCACGCGACAAGGGCCGCGAACCGGTGGCGGCCGAACTGATCTGGGAACGCAGCAACCTCACCGCCATGCAATTCGCCCAGCGCGAAAAGGCTGTGCCGAAATACCTGGAAACCTTGAAACAGATCGCAGCGGGACACCAGGCACTGTACGACAACCGCGACAATCTGTCGAACAAGGAAGTGGCAGCGCAAATCAAGCGCTACACCAAGCGGATCCGGGCAGCGCTCAAGGCTGCGCGCACGCCCAGCGATGCCGCCGCGCCGGCCGCCGCCAAACCATAAAGGAATCCGCCATGACCACCACTACCCTGACGGCGCAGCACGCGCTGGAACTGGCGCGCAGCTTCCGGGAAACATCGACCGCGCTGGGCGACTATCTGTACGCGCCGGCCAACTGGCCGTCGCTGCCGGAAGGCGAACGCGACACGCTGCGCTCCCTCGAAGTCACTTTGCTCAATGTGGCGACCGATCTGGTCACCCAGGCTGTGGGCAAGGTACTCGACGAGGCCCAGCAAAGCGTGGACGACTTGCTGGCTGTGACCAGACAGGCCAGGGACGCGATCAAGCGCATCGATGATGTGAAAGCAGGCATCGCTATCGCCACCGCGCTGATCGGCCTCGCGGCGGCGATCTCGGCCGGAAGCGCCGGTGCGATATTCGGCGCGTTCAAGCTGGTCAAGGACACCATGGGGACTAAGCCGGCGAAGACGGGCAAGGAAAACGCCGAGGTCAAGAAAAAGGCGGCCGAGCCTGCAGCCGTCAAGGTCAAGAAGATCAAAAAATAAGCTAAGAGATCCCAACAACAACCGTAAACCATGCGGGCGCAACAGCTCAGGCCACCTGCACAGCAGCGCCAGCTTGGGCAACACCTTGGCGGTGGCGTCGCCCATTCCCATCAGCCTTGCCGCTTGCACACGCCGCTGCTCCAGGCGCGCCAGCGGCGCCGCGTCGGCGCCCAGATCGGCCTTGCTTTCGTGGCCAGTTTGGCCGAACGAAGCGGCGCCAATCAGCACCATGGGCGTGCACTGTAGAGCAAGCTGGCAACGGGCAGGCAACAGCAACCGGCATCTGCCGGTTTTTTTTTCGCGGGCCGAACGAGGTTGCATTACAACGCTTGAGTCAAATCATTCAGCCGTCCGGTGATTTTCATATATAGCAAACAATAGCTACTTCCTATACTGGGCTTCCCGATGGCGGATCACCGCGCCGGGCCGACAAAACCATAATCCATTTCTGGAGGAGCACATATGAAACTGACATACAACGTCAAGCTCGTTGTCCCCACGATGCTGGCCGGTCTTCTCGCTAGTCTTCTCGCCGGCATGCTGGCCGGCTGCAGCGGCGGCGCCGGCAGCGCTTCGCCCGCCAGCGCGGCGCCGCCCGTCCGCCTCTCACTCGGCGGCGGCCCGCCGGCCACCAGCTGGACCAGCGTGAAATGGGGCGGAGGCGGCTACGTCACCGGCATCGTCTACCATCCGGGTACCGCCAACCTCGCCTATGCCCGCACCGATATCGGCGGCGCCTACCGCTGGAACCCGGCTACCTCGTCGTGGACGCCCATCACCGACGGTGTAGGGTTCGGCGCGGCCGAAAGCTCCCACCACGGCGTGGAAAGCATCGCCATCGATCCTGCCAACGACCAGCGCGTCTACATGGCCACCGGCATGAGCCTCGGTAACGGCAATGGCCGCCTGTACATTTCCAGCAACCGCGGCGCCAACTGGACCTGGGTCAACCTGCCGTTCCCGGTGGGCGGCAATGATTCCGGCCGGGCCATGGGCGAACGCCTGAAGGCCGACCCCACCAATCCGTCAATCCTGTTCTATGGTTCGCGCACCGCCGGCCTGTGGAAGAGCGCGGACTCGGGCCAGACCTGGGCCCAGGTCACGGGGCTGTCGTCCCACACGATGACCGCAAGCGGCGGCGCCAAGGGCGTCACGCAGGTCATGTTCGACAATTCGAACGTGGGCGGCGGGCAGACCACGTGGAACATGTATGCAGCCGTCGCCCCGGACTACGCCAACGCTGCGGGTCTGACCTCGTCGCTGTACAGATCTGTCAACGGCGGCTTCTCGTGGACCCCGGTCACGGTCCCGGCTCTCGTTACCGGCTACCACGTCCCGCACATGGTGCGCGCTGCCGACGGTAACTATTATGTCGCCTTCAACCAGGGCGCCGGCGAAGGGGTCAACGGTCCCAGCTACCTCTACAAGTTCGGCGGTGTGGCCTTCAACGGCGCCTGGACCTTGCTCAAGAGCTCCAACAGCAGCGGATTCGGCAGCGTGTCCGTCCATGGGACCGGAGCGGCCACCCGCATCGCGCTGGGCATGAGCGGATGGGCCAATACCAGCCAGCAAGTTCAATTGTCCGACAACGATGGCGCCAGCTGGCGCGAGATCGAGGCCGGCATGCCCCATGCGCAGCCCAACATCTCCACCATCGGCTGGGTGGACGACATCGAGATCGATCCCTTCAACCGCGACCACATCTCGCACGTCTTCGGCGGCGGCATCGTCGAGACCTGGAACGCCTCGTCGGCCACGCCGAACTGGAGCCTCTCGGTCAACAACCTGGAGGAGACCGCCACCCTGGCCGTCAACACGCCGCCAGCCGGCGCGCCATACAAGCTGATCAACAGTGCCGGCGACATCGGCACCTGGGTCCAGACGGACCTCGCGGCGACGCCGACCAGGGGCCCCAATCCCAATTGGAACAATGGCAATTCGGCCGACATGGCATGGTCCGATCCGCGCTACATTGCCACAGTCGGAGCTGACAACGCCAACGGCCACGTCGGGAAGGGCTACTGGTCCGGCGACGGCGGCACGACCTGGGCCGCGTTCGCCACCCTGCCCGCCGGCGCCGGCGCCGCAGCCAACGCGCGCGAAACGTCCAATATCGCCGTCACCACGCGCAACAACGCAATCTGGGCGCCGGCCGATTCGGTGCCGTCCTACACCACCAACAATGGCGCAAGCTGGACCGCGACCAACCTGCCTGCGCTCACCGTCATCGGCGGCTTCCCGCGCGCCTATCGACTGAAAGTGGACCGCAAGAACCCGAACAGGGTCTACGCCTACGATTCGGGCGGCGCATGGTGGGGCAGCGCAGGCAAGGTCTACGTGTCGACCGACGGCGGCCACAACTTCACGCTGAGCCAGGGTTCGGTGGCGGCCAACCTGCGCGCCAATCCGTGGGGCGTCACCTCGATGGAGGTCAACCCCAACGTCGAGGGCGACATCTGGCTGGCCGATGGCAACGCCGTGTACCACTCGGTCGATTCGGGCGCGACCTGGACCAGGCTGAACACCTTTGCGTCGCTCTGGGGAAATCGTCAAACGTGGGAGTGGCCCGACGTGCAGGGCGCCAGTACCCTGGCGCTGGGCAAGGCGGCGCCCGGCGCCTCCTACTCGGCCGCAGTGTACGTGGTGGGCGTGGTCAACGGCGTCTGGGGCGTGCACCGCTCCGACGACAGCGGCGCCACCTGGTCACGCTTCAACGATGATGCTCACCAGTTCGGCGGCATCGGCGCGATGGCGGGCGACTGGAACACCTATGGACGGATCTACGTCAATGGTACCGGGCGCGGTCTGATCTATTCCAACTAGAACTAGCACCGTTTATGCCGCGCACTTATCACAGAAAATCACAGAGCGAATAAATAGGAATAGCGCACAACAAAGCAATCATGCGCTAGTGCAGCCCGCTACTATAGTCCGTCCACCCGCGAGGGGAACCTGAAAAGGAGACGGACATGAAACTTGCAAAATGCGTCGCGCGTGCGCACGCGGCAGCGCTGGCCTTGTTGTTGCCAGCGCTGGCCCAAGCGGGCACGTATACGTTCAGCTATCTCAACATCATGACGGAGTGGCAGTACAGCTCCGGTGGCACGATCTCCGCCATCAACAACAGCAATCAGGTGACCGGGTATGTGAGCTTCGGGCCGGAATTGCCTGGCAGCTCTTTTCTCTACCAGCAGCACTGGGCCACTTACCTCTCATCCCAGCTTGCCAATATCCATGACATCAACAATGCCGGCGTCATGGCAGGCACAGCGCCAGGGGGTGTGGCAGCGCTGCTGGCCAATGGACAGACGACTACGTTGCTCAACGATGGCCGTTCCTCCACGGCGCTTGCCATCAACAACCACGGCGTGGCGGTGGGCTACGCCATGAATACCGACGTGTTCAGCTACCGCGCCATGGTTTACAGCAATGGCACGGCAACCGAACTGGGCACCCTGGGCGGCCGCGATTCGTTTGCCACCGACATCAACGACGCCGGCGTGATCGTCGGTAATTCACACGTGGACGAGAACTATTTCGCCACGCATGCCTTCATTTACGAGAACGGCGTCATGACCGACCTCGGCGTGCCGGCGGGGGCGACGTCCAGCGCCGCCCTGAGCGTCAGCGAGGACGGTTCGGTCCTCGGCAGGGCTTACCTCCCCAACGGCACGGCCAAGAGCTTTCTTTACCACGATGGCGTGACGACCGACCTGAGCGGGATTTTCACGCGCACGGTGGCCGACATGAACGGCAGCGGCACCATCCTCGGCGAGTCGAACGAAGGCTTCCTGCTGTACAACAAACAGGGTCAGGTAGTGAACCTGAGCCTCGAGGTGGCGCAAAGCACCGGCTCCACGCTCAGCCAGGTTTTCGCCATCGGCGATAACGGCACGGTTGGGGCGGAAATCTGCGGCGATCTCGGTTGCACACTCGCCCTGATGATCCCTTCGCCCGTGCCGGAACCGGAAACCTACGGCATGCTGCTGGCCGGCCTGGGCGTGGTGGGCTGGATGGGCCGCCGCCGCGCCAGCGCCACAGGCGGCAGTGGCGACAGCGGCGACAGCGACGCTGCCATAGCACGGCGCGCAACAACATCTTCGTCCAATCGAATATGATGGAAAGATGGTCGCAGCAGCAATGATCCTCCTTGCACGTGGAGCGCCAAACCCATGAAATACGACATCGATTTCTCGATCTTTGAATCGCCAAACCACCCATATGGAAACGTGACGGGCGAGCTGGAACTGACGTTCCTGCCATCGGTTGGCACTGTGATCCAAATTTCGGAAGGGATGCTGGCGCTGCGCGTGCAATTCATCAATATCGTCAATGGGCGAACCGTAATAGGATTTGATGATGTGGTGGCAGATTCTCCAAGTCATGCAGCTTGGCTTGCTGAACGGCTGGAGCGGGACGAAGGTCTATTTTGCCCCAAGTACGACTTGATCCGCTTTGGAAAAATCAGATAACAAATGCTGTGAATTTTCGGCGCGATTGAGCGTGACTTGCCGCACGCAGCCATGACCTGACGCACGCGCAAGATGCTATCGCTCACTGCCGAAACGACGTTCTCCATTATCTTCCCCTACCTGTTTCTGAACGGATTGATAGATTTAATGCGGCCACGCCACCCGCGCCGGGCAACGCACATCGGAAATGGATGCCGCATCCATGAGGTGGATCGAGACGAACCAGGGGCCGCGTAAAAGCTAGTTGCTGATGCGCCAGTACCAAGGCGTCAGCGACAAAGAGGTGAGCTTCGCAAGGTAGAGCGTGCCACGCCTACCATGCCAGCTACCGAAGGGAATCGCAAATGAACAAGACTCGCCAAATGACAACAGGGCCAGCTACTGTAGATTCCACTCTAGCCTTGGGCGGTTTGGACTTCAAGGTGATGTACACCGAAAAGGCTCTTTAAATCCAACGGGGTTTCATTTGGCTTGACGATTCGTCACGCTGGATGGTCGTGAGCTCCGGAGGGTGCTTTCACGCCGCAAGCATTGCCTGCCCGCGCTGACCGGGCCTTCCGGCGCTTAGGCATTTCAATACATACTTGACAAGTTTAGGACGATCGCCCTACCATTAGGACAATTGACCTACAGCATGGCCGCCAATGATAGCCACCCGAGACCGTATAGTCGAAGCAGCCGACAAACTCTTTTACGAGCAGGGATTCGAACGCACTTCGTTTGCAGATGCGGCGGCGGCTGTTGCCATCTCCCGCGGCAATTTTTACTACCATTTCAAGACCAAGGACGAGATTCTCGACGCGGTCATCCAACGTAGGCTGGCAAACACGCGAGCGATGCTGGACCAATGGCAGATCGAGGGCGCTTCACCTGCAGCACGCATCGGCTGCTTCATTGAAATCCTCATCCGCAACCAGAGCAAGATCAAAATGTATGGATGCCCGGTCGGGACTTTGAGCACGGAACTGGCCAAGCTCCAGCATCCCGCCAGCTCCAGCGCCAATGAGCTGTTCGGCCTGTTCCGCGACTGGCTAAGCGACCAGTTCGCGCTGCTCGGACGCGCGCAGGACGCTACTCAACTGGCCTTGCATTTGCTCGCACGCAGCCAAGGCATCGCAACGCTTGCCTCGGCATTCCAGGATTCAGCTTTTATCGAGCAGGAGGTCCGACTCTTGCACAACTGGCTCCAATCGCAGCTTCCCCAAACCACTCATCAGTGAGGAGTTCAACGATGTTTGTCGTACTGCTGAAATTTTCCGAAAACAAAGGACTGGCGCAGCAATATATGGCCGGCCACAAAGAATGGATCGATGCCGGATTCAATGACGGCGTGTTCGCACTTGTCGGAGGCCTGCAACCGAATGCAGGTGGAGGAATCCTCGCCATCAACACGACGCGCGACGCACTGGAAGAACGCGTTCGTCGCGATCCGTTTGTCGAGCATGGCATCGTCACGCCAGACATCATCGAGATTGCTCCCGCCCGTACCAACGGCCAACTGGCCTGGCTCACACAATGAGGGCTCGCAATGACAGCAACCATTGAAGGAATAGACGGCAGGCAAACGCTTCCGTATCGAACAGGCCTTCCCGCCCTTTGCGCTTGAGCGAGTGGGCCGCACCCATCCGTCTTACGAGCGGCGCCGTTATCCGCGCTAATTGGCAGTGAACCGGACCGGGATATTGAGAGGCGCCTCGGTTTGAGTCATGCCGGGATGGCTTGACTCGATAGTTGACGATAGTAGTTCATTTCAGCTTCGGCCGGTGGA